>NZ_JACNAC010000027.1:0-82146 GCF_017349775.1 Pseudomonas sp. GW460-12-10-14-TSB1 | reverse complement strand
ATTGGGGTTTTGTTTTTGTGCGTAGAAAAACCATTCCGAATTGCAGCCGCTAGCAGCTTGATTGTGTCTGTCACGCTTTCTATGCAACAGCCTTAGGCATGGCTATCATGCCTGCCTCATTGTGAGGCGAGATCTGCATGCTGACATTGTTGGAGCTTCTGAAGGATGGGCGGTTTCACTCGGGCCAGGCCCTTGGTGCTGCCTTGGGTATTAGCCGCAGTGCCGTGTGGAAGCAGTTGCAGCAATTGGAGGCTGATCTGGGGCTCTCTATCCATAAAGTTCGCGGCCGCGGTTATCAACTGGCGGCTCCGCTGACGCTCCTGAGTCCGGCCGATATTTGCGAGCAGTCAAAGGATTGCCCTTGGACTGTGCTGGCTTTCGATTCCGTTGACTCTACAAATGCTGAAGCTCTGAGGGTTGTCGAGCGAGGCGTGCCCGCGCCGTTCCTGGTGCTCGCAGAGCGTCAGACGGCAGGGCGTGGTCGGAGAGGGCGCAAATGGGCGAGCCCTTTTGCAGAAAATGTTTATTACAGCCTCGTACTGCGTATTGATGGTGGAATGCGCCAGCTTGAAGGGCTCAGCTTGGTGGTCGGGCTGGCGGTCATGCAAACCTTACGCGAGTTTGGGATTGCTGATGCGGGCCTGAAGTGGCCAAACGATGTTTTGGTAGGGCGCAAAAAAATCGCCGGCATCCTGTTGGAGTTGGTTGGGGATCCTGCTGATGTCTGTCATGTGGTTCTGGGTGTAGGCATCAACGTCAACATGCAGAAAACCGACGAGGTTGATCAGCAGTGGACTTCTGTGCGGCTTGAGTCCGGCAAGCAGGTTGATCGCAACCAGCTGGTCGCTCGGCTGAGCATGATGCTGAAGGCTTACCTGGAGCGCCACCAGGCCCAGGGCTTTTCCTCTATTCAAGAGGAGTGGGAGCAGAATCACTTGTGGCAAGGTAGTGCGGTGTCTCTGATTGCCGGGGTCAATAAAATAGACGGTGTTGTTATGGGCATCGATCAGCAGGGTGCATTGCGATTGAAGGTAGATGGGGTTGAGAAGGTCTACAGCGGTGGTGAGCTCAGCTTGAGGTTGCGCGATGATTCTTGAGCTTGACTGTGGAAACAGCTTCATTAAGTGGCGTGTTCTGGACGATGCCGCGCTTGGGGTATTTGCTGAGGGTGTGGTTGATTCCGATGACGCTTTGGTGGGATATCTGCGTGCGCTAAGCGGTTTGCTCTTGACCCGCTGCCGCTTGGTCAGCGTGCGCACAGCCGAAGAGACGAACAAGCTTACTTCCATGTTGGTGCAGGCTTTTGGTGTGGCGGTGGTCTGTGCTGCGCCTGCGAAAGAAATGGCCGGCGTACGAAATGGTTATGAGGAGTTTGAGCGACTTGGCCTGGATCGCTGGCTTGCCATGCTGGGAGGATTTCGCCTTGCAGCTGGTGCCTGTCTGGTGCTCGATTTTGGAACGGCCGTTACTGCGGATTTCATTGCGGCGGATGGCGAGCATCTGGGTGGTTTTATCTGTCCAGGGATGCCGTTGATGCGTAATCAGTTGAGGACCCACACTCGTCGAATTCGTTATGACGATTTGTCTGCCGAGCGCGCGCTGGTCAATCTGTTGCCGGGGCGTACGACAGTTGAAGCGGTAGAGCGCGGCTGCTCATTGATGCTGAGAGGGTTTGTGCTGACTCAGTTGGAGCTGGCACGCGACTATTGGGGGGATGATTTCGTGGTGTTCCTCACTGGTGGTGATGCTGACCTGATTTCTGGTGTCGTGCCGCAGGGGCGAGTGGTCCCGGATCTGGTTTTTGTTGGATTGGCTATGGCGTGCCCATTGTCCTGAGGTTTTTATGCGCTGGTTGTTCCTGCTGCTCCTGGTTCTCAATGTGTTCTATTACGTCTGGCATCAGCAGGAAGCGCCTTTGCGTGCCAAGGAAGTAACGCCTCTGACGCTTTATAAAGGGTCCCAGCAGGATATTCGCTTGTTGAGTGAGTCATCTGACTCTGTCACTAGGCGTGACAAGGAGGGTGATGCTCACGGTGATTGCCTCTATATAGGCGGTCTTGCTCGTCGTGATCAGGCTCAAATGCTCGAGCAGCGCCTGTCGGCATTGGGTGTGGAGGCTCAGCTGAAATCTTTGAGTCGGCCCGATGCTTCTGGTTATTGGCTGCGTGTGGCGCCTGAAAGCAAGCATTTGCTGGATGATTCACTGCTGCAGAATCTTGCTAAAGAATTCAATGAGTTAAAACATAAAATAATGTCATGCGAAGGCATTGCAACTGTCGAATAGTTTGCATAGAATGGCGCCCGCTCCGCAGTGAAGACCTCTAGAGGTAGACGCAGCGAAGCGAGGTCAACGCAGCTAACCTCAGGTTTTTAATGAGAAAATGCTTGACAGAAGGGTGGCATGGTATAGAATGCTGCCTCGCTTAGGAGGGGTTCCCGAGCGGCCAAAGGGATCAGACTGTAAATCTGACGTCTACGACTTCGAAGGTTCGAATCCTTCCCCCTCCACCAGATTTTAGCGTGAGCTGCAAGCTCCGCGGGTATAGTTTAGTGGTAGAACCTCAGCCTTCCAAGCTGATGATGCGGGTTCGATTCCCGCTACCCGCTCCAAGTTTGCAGGTTGTGCAAAGTGTTTCGCTCTTGTAGCTCAGTTGGTAGAGCACACCCTTGGTAAGGGTGAGGTCAGCGGTTCAAATCCGCTCAAGAGCTCCATATAACAAGGCAGATATGAAAATATCTGCCTTTGTTTTAATGGCTTGTGTGACTTGCTCAATTCTTCTCCTAGGGGTGATTTCGATGGCTAAGGAAAAGTTCGAACGTAATAAGCCGCACGTCAACGTTGGTACCATTGGTCACGTTGACCACGGTAAAACCACTCTGACTGCTGCTCTGACTCGCGTCTGCTCCGAGGTTTTCGGTTCGGCTCGTGTTGACTTCGACAAGATCGACAGCGCCCCGGAAGAAAAAGCTCGTGGTATCACCATCAACACTGCACACGTAGAGTACGACTCGAACATTCGTCACTACGCGCACGTTGACTGCCCAGGTCACGCCGACTACGTCAAAAACATGATCACTGGTGCTGCCCAGATGGACGGCGCGATCTTGGTTTGCTCGGCTGCCGATGGTCCGATGCCACAAACTCGTGAGCACATCCTGCTGTCCCGTCAAGTAGGCGTTCCGTACATCGTTGTCTTCCTGAACAAGGCTGACATGGTTGACGATGCTGAGCTGCTGGAGCTGGTTGAGATGGAGGTGCGCGATCTGCTGAGCACTTACGACTTCCCAGGTGATGACACTCCAATCATCATCGGTTCGGCTCTGATGGCTCTGAACGGCCAAGACGACAACGAAATGGGTACTACCGCTGTTAAGAAGCTGGTAGAAACTCTGGATACCTACATCCCAGAGCCAGAGCGTGCTATCGACAAGCCGTTCCTGATGCCTATCGAAGACGTATTCTCGATCTCCGGTCGTGGCACCGTGGTAACTGGCCGTGTTGAGCGTGGTATCGTTCGCATCCAGGAAGAGGTTGAGATCGTTGGGCTGCGCGACACTCAGAAAACCACCTGCACCGGTGTTGAAATGTTCCGCAAGCTGCTCGACGAAGGTCGTGCTGGCGAGAACTGCGGCGTTCTGCTGCGCGGCACCAAGCGTGACGACGTTGAGCGTGGTCAGGTTCTGGTTAAGCCAGGTACCGTTAAGCCGCACACCAAGTTCACCGCTGAAGTGTACGTTCTGAGCAAAGAAGAAGGCGGCCGTCATACTCCGTTCTTCAAGGGTTACCGTCCGCAGTTCTACTTCCGTACTACTGACGTGACTGGTAACTGCGAGCTGCCAGAAGGCGTTGAAATGGTAATGCCAGGTGACAACATCCAGATGACTGTCACTCTGATCAAAACCATCGCGATGGAAGATGGTCTGCGTTTCGCTATCCGTGAAGGCGGTCGTACCGTCGGCGCTGGTGTCGTAGCCAAAGTCATCGAGTAAGTTCTTGATATATCTCCATCGGGCCGGCATAATGGTCGGCCTGATTTTGTTTTTAGGTCAGTAGCTCAATTGGCAGAGCGACGGTCTCCAAAACCGTAGGTTGGGGGTTCGATTCCCTCCTGACCTGCCAGATTCACTCGGTGTGTCTGGCTTTCTTTTCACAGGATCTTCATAGATGGCTCCTAAAGCTGAAGCTCAAGGCTCTCGCTTCGATCTGCTCAAGTGGCTTGTAGTAGTTGCTTTGGTGGTCGTTGGCGTTGTCGGTAATCAGTATTACTCTGCTTCGCCGATCCTGTACCGTGTACTCGCTTTGCTTGCTATCGCTGCTGTAGCTGCCTTTGTAGGCCTGCAGACTGCCAAGGGCAAGTCTTTCTTTGTACTGGTTAAGGAAGCTCGCGCCGAGATTCGTAAAGTCGTATGGCCAACTCGCCAAGAAACCACGCAGACCACGTTGATCGTAGTGGCTGTTGTTTTGGTTATGGCGTTGCTGTTGTGGGGGCTTGATTCCCTGCTCGGCTGGCTTGTTTCCTTGATTGTTGGCTAAGGGTGTCCCGTGGCTAAGCGTTGGTACGTTGTGCATGCTTACTCGGGTTACGAGAAGCATGTAATGCGTTCGTTGATCGAGCGCGTAAAGCTGGCTGGCATGGAAGATGGCTTTGGCGAAATTCTGGTTCCCACTGAAGAAGTGGTTGAGATGCGTAATGGCCAGAAACGCAAAAGCGAGCGCAAATTCTTCCCAGGTTATGTGCTGGTTCAGATGG
This sequence comes from Pseudomonas sp. GW460-12-10-14-TSB1, assembly GCF_017349775.1. NCBI lineage: Bacteria > Pseudomonadati > Pseudomonadota > Gammaproteobacteria > Pseudomonadales > Pseudomonadaceae > Pseudomonas > Pseudomonas sp. GW460-12-10-14-TSB1. The sequence goes on along the minus strand of NZ_JACNAC010000027.1, from coordinate 77,395 downwards.
ATATGAATGAGGGTACTTGGCACTTGGTCAAGGATACTCCTCGGGTGATGGGTTTCATCGGTGGTACTGCCGACAAGCCTGCGCCAATCACGGATAAAGAGGCAGAAGCCATTCTGCGTCGTGTCGCTGATGGTAGTGACAAGCCTAAGCCCAAGACTCTGTTCGAGCCGGGTGAGGTTGTTCGTGTTACCGATGGTCCGTTTGCTGACTTTAACGGCACCGTCGAAGAAGTTAACTACGAAAAGAGCCGGATCCAAGTGGCTGTGCTCATTTTCGGTCGCTCTACTCCGGTAGAGCTAGAGTTCAGTCAGGTCGAAAAGGCATAACTGAACGAGAATCCCATACCCCGCAGCCCAAGGCTGTGGGGTTTTGTCGTCACTGGGATAAACGCGCAAGTAACCGGGGAGCCTTTCTAGGCGTTTGAACCCGTAATTGGAGTGCCTCATGGCTAAGAAGATTACTGCTTACATCAAGCTGCAAGTGAAGGCCGCACAGGCCAACCCAAGTCCACCCGTCGGTCCAGCTCTGGGTCAGCACGGCGTGAACATCATGGAGTTCTGCAAGGCCTTCAACGCCCGTACCCAGGGTCTTGAGCCAGGTCTGCCGACTCCTGTGATCATCACTGTTTACAGTGACCGCAGCTTCACTTTCGAAACTAAGAGCACCCCTGCTTCGGTTCTGCTGAAGAAAGCTGCTGGCCTGACCAGCGGTTCCGCTCGTCCGAACACCGTTAAGGTTGGCACCGTTACCCGTGCTCAGCTGGAAGAAATCGCGAAAACCAAAAACGCGGATCTGACTGCAGCTGATATGGATGCAGCCGTGCGTACTATCGCCGGTTCTGCTCGTAGCATGGGCCTTAACGTGGAGGGTGTGTAATGGCTAAGCTGACCAAGCGCCAAAAGGCTATCGCCGGCAAGATTGAAGCGGGCAAGGCCTACAGCTTCGTAGACGCAGCTGCTCTCCTGACCGAGCTGTCGACCGTCAAGTTCAGCGAGTCTGTTGACGTCGCTGTAAACCTGGGCGTTGACCCACGTAAATCCGACCAGGTTGTTCGCAGCGCTACCGTGCTGCCACACGGCACTGGCAAGACTGTACGTGTAGCTGTGTTCACCCAAGGCCCAGCTGCTGAAGCTGCCCTGGCTGCCGGCGCTGATCGCGTAGGTATGGACGACCTGGCTGCCGAAATGAAAGGCGGCGACCTGAACTATGACGTAGTTATTGCTTCCCCGGATGCAATGCGCGTTGTAGGTCAGCTGGGCCAGATCCTCGGTCCACGTGGTCTGATGCCTAACCCTAAGGTTGGTACCGTAACTCCAGACGTAGCTGGCGCTGTTAAAAACGCCAAGGCTGGTCAGGTTCGTTATCGCACCGACAAAAACGGCATTATCCACACCTCCGTTGGCAAGGTCGGCTTCGACGCCGTCAAGCTGAAGGAAAACGTTGAAGCCCTGATCGCTGACCTGAAGCGTATCAAACCAGCTTCCTCGAAAGGTATCTACGTCAAGCGCGTTACCCTGAGCACCACTATGGGCCCAGGTCTGGTCATCGACCAAGGTTCGCTGGACGTATAAGACACAGGTTGACGCAAGAGATTGCGTCAATTGAAAGATTGGGGTCCCTGCCTGGCGGGGGCTATCCAAGACCGTAGGCGACGCAAGTCTTAAACCACAAGCCTACGCAGATGGTGCTCCCGGTTCCTTACCGAATCAGACACCAAAACGACATCCGACCTCGGTTGGATGAAACGGTAACAAGCAGGAGTTAAACCCGTGGCAATTAAACTCGAAGACAAGAAGGCCATCGTCGCTGAAGTCAACGAGGCTGCCAAAGGCGCTCTGTCCGCTGTCGTGGCTGATGCCCGTGGTGTGACAGTAGGCGCTATGACCGGACTCCGTAAAGAGGCCCGCGAAGCTGGCGTGTATGTACGTGTCGTACGTAACACCCTGCTCAAGCGCGCTGTTGAAGGCACTCAATATGACGTGCTCAACGACGCGTTCGTCGGCCCTACCCTGATTGCATTCTCCAAGGAACATCCGGGCGCTGCTGCTCGTATTTTCAAAGAGTTCGCAAAGGGTCAGGAAAAGTTCGAGATCAAGGCAGCTGCGTTCGAGGGCAAGTACCTCGCAGCAAACGAGATCGACGTGTTGGCTTCGCTGCCAACTCGCGACGAAGCTATTGCGAAGCTGATGAGCGTGATCCAAGGCGCTACCAGCAAGCTGGCTCGTACTCTGGCGGCCATTCGCGACCAGAAAGAAGCTGCTGCTGCCTAAGGCACTGCAAGCCCTTTCAAAATCATATGTTTAATTTGATGGCTGCGTAGGCTGTCACCCCAATACAGGAATTTATAGTCATGTCTCTGACTAACGAGCAAATCATCGAAGCAATCGGCCAGAAAACCGTTCTGGAAGTTGTTGAGCTGATCAAAGCAATGGAAGAAACCTTCGGCGTTACCGCTGCTGTTGCCGCTGCTGGCCCAGCTGCTGCTGCCGCTGTTGTTGAAGAGCAAACTGAATTCAACGTCATGCTGACCGAAGCTGGCGAGAAGAAAGTTAACGTGATCAAGGCTGTACGTGAACTGACCGGTCTGGGCCTGAAAGAAGCCAAGGCTGTAGTTGACGGCGCTCCTGCAATGGTTCTGGAAGGCGTTGCTAAAGAAGCCGCTGACAAAGCCAAAGCAGCTCTGGAAGAAGCAGGCGCTAAAGTCGAGCTGAAGTAAGCATCGACTTTGTGTCTCCAGCCCAAGCGTTAAGCTGAGGCTGATGGCTGGTGGCTCTTGCCACCGGCCTTTTTCCGTTATTGGCAGCCGACTGGGTCGGTGCTTCTAACGTGCTGTAACCACCCTGTGCGGTGGCGCAAACCAAAGGGTTTGCACGATTTTCTGGCTGCTCCCGTCGGGAGGGGCCAAATAAGCAGGTGACCAAGCTGGGGAACGCTGATGGCTTACTCATATACTGAGAAAAAACGTATCCGCAAGGACTTTAGCAAGTTGCCGGACGTCATGGATGTGCCGTACCTCCTGGCCATCCAGCTGGATTCGTATCGTGAATTCTTGCAAGCGGGAGCGACTAAAGATCAGTTCCGCGACGTGGGCCTGCATGCGGCCTTCAAATCCGTTTTCCCGATCATCAGCTACTCCGGCAATGCTGCGTTGGAGTATGTCGGTTATCGCCTGGGCGAACCGGCATTTGATGTCAAAGAATGCGTGCTGCGCGGTGTAACTTACGCCGTACCTTTGCGGGTAAAAGTTCGTCTGATCATTTTCGACAAAGAATCGTCGAACAAAGCGATCAAGGACATCAAAGAGCAAGAAGTCTACATGGGTGAAATCCCCCTGATGACTGAGAACGGTACCTTCGTAATCAACGGTACCGAGCGTGTAATCGTTTCCCAGCTGCACCGTTCCCCTGGCGTATTCTTCGACCACGACCGTGGCAAGACGCACAGCTCCGGTAAGCTGCTGTACTCCGCACGCATCATTCCTTACCGCGGTTCCTGGTTGGACTTCGAGTTCGACCCGAAAGACTGCGTATTCGTGCGTATCGACCGTCGTCGCAAGCTGCCTGCATCGGTACTGCTGCGCGCGCTGGGCTACACCACTGAAGAAGTGCTGGATGCTTTCTACACCACCAACGTATTCCATGTGCGCGGCGAAAGCCTGAGCCTGGAGTTGGTGCCTCAGCGCCTGCGCGGTGAAATTGCAGTCCTCGATATTCAGGATGACAAAGGCAAGGTTATTGTCGAGCAGGGTCGTCGTATTACCGCTCGCCACATCAACCAGCTGGAAAAAGCCGGGATCAAAGAGCTGGAAGTGCCTCTGGACTACGTCCTGGGTCGTACTACCGCCAAGGTCATCGTGCATCCGGCCACCGGCGAAATCTTGGCAGAGTGCAACACCGAACTGAACACCGAGATCCTGGCGAAGATCGCCAAGGCTCAGGTTGTGCGCATCGAAACGCTGTACACCAACGATATCGATTGCGGTCCGTTCGTTTCCGACACTCTGAAGATCGACTCCACCACCAACCAGTTGGAAGCGTTGGTCGAGATCTATCGCATGATGCGTCCTGGCGAGCCTCCAACCAAGGATGCGGCCGAGACCCTGTTCAACAACCTGTTCTTCAGCCCTGAGCGTTATGACCTCTCTGCGGTCGGCCGGATGAAGTTCAACCGTCGTATCGGTCGTACCGAGATCGAAGGTTCGGGCGTGTTGTGCAAGGAAGACATCGTTGCGGTTCTGAAGACTCTGGTCGACATCCGTAACGGCAAAGGCATCGTCGATGACATCGACCACCTGGGTAACCGTCGTGTTCGCTGCGTAGGCGAGATGGCCGAGAACCAGTTCCGCGTTGGCCTGGTGCGTGTAGAGCGTGCGGTCAAAGAGCGTCTGTCGATGGCTGAAAGCGAAGGCCTGATGCCGCAAGACCTGATCAACGCCAAGCCAGTGGCTGCGGCGGTGAAGGAGTTCTTCGGTTCCAGCCAGCTGTCCCAGTTCATGGACCAGAACAACCCGCTGTCCGAGATCACCCACAAGCGTCGTGTCTCTGCACTCGGCCCAGGCGGTCTGACTCGTGAGCGCGCAGGCTTCGAAGTTCGTGACGTACACCCGACTCACTACGGTCGTGTATGCCCGATCGAGACGCCGGAAGGTCCGAACATCGGTCTGATCAACTCCCTGGCTGCCTATGCTCGCACCAACCAGTACGGCTTCCTCGAGAGCCCGTACCGCGTGGTGAAAGAAGGTCTGGTGACCGATGAGATCGTGTTCCTGTCCGCTATCGAAGAGGCCGATCACGTGATCGCCCAGGCTTCGGCGACCATGAACGACAAAGGTCAGCTGATCGATGAACTGGTAGCTGTTCGTCACCTGAACGAATTCACCGTCAAGGCGCCAGAAGACGTCACCTTGATGGACGTTTCGCCGAAGCAGGTAGTTTCGGTTGCAGCGTCGCTGATTCCGTTCCTCGAGCACGACGACGCCAACCGTGCGTTGATGGGTTCGAACATGCAGCGTCAGGCTGTACCAACCCTGCGTGCCGACAAGCCGCTGGTAGGTACCGGCATGGAGCGTAACGTTGCCCGTGACTCCGGCGTTTGCGTCGTGGCTCGCCGTGGCGGCGTGATCGACTCGGTTGACGCCAGCCGTATCGTGGTTCGTGTTGCAGATGACGAAGTTGAACCAGGCGAAGCCGGTGTCGACATCTACAACCTGACCAAATACACCCGCTCCAACCAGAACACCTGCATCAACCAGCGTCCGCTGGTGAGCAAGGGTGATCGGGTTCAGCGCAGCGATATCATGGCCGACGGTCCGTCCACCGACATGGGTGAACTGGCTCTGGGTCAGAACATGCGCATCGCGTTCATGGCGTGGAACGGCTTCAACTTCGAAGACTCCATCTGCCTGTCCGAGCGTGTGGTTCAGGAAGACCGCTTCACCACGATCCACATCCAGGAACTGACCTGTGTGGCCCGTGACACCAAGCTTGGCCCAGAGGAAATCACTGCGGACATCCCGAACGTGGGTGAGGCTGCACTGAACAAGCTGGACGAAGCCGGTATCGTTTATGTAGGTGCTGAAGTTGGCGCAGGCGATATCCTGGTCGGTAAGGTCACTCCGAAAGGCGAGACCCAGCTGACTCCGGAAGAAAAACTGCTGCGTGCAATCTTCGGTGAAAAAGCCAGCGACGTTAAAGACACCTCCCTGCGCGTACCTACCGGTACCAAGGGTACTGTCATCGACGTACAGGTCTTCACTCGTGACGGCGTAGAGCGTGACGCTCGTGCCCTGTCGATCGAGAAGAGCCAGCTCGACGAGATCCGCAAGGATCTGAACGAAGAGTTCCGTATCGTTGAAGGCGCCACTTTCGAACGTCTGCGTTCCGCTCTGGTCGGCCACAAAGCCGAAGGCGGCGCCGGTCTGAAGAAAGGTCAGGAAATCACCGACGAAGTACTCGACGGCCTTGAGCATGGTCAGTGGTTCAAACTGCGCATGGCTGAAGATGCTCTGAACGAGCAGCTTGAGAAGGCCCAGGCCTACATCGTTGATCGCCGCCGTCTGCTGGACGACAAGTTCGAAGACAAGAAGCGCAAGCTGCAGCAGGGCGATGACCTGGCTCCAGGCGTGCTGAAAATCGTCAAGGTTTACCTGGCAATCCGTCGTCGCATCCAGCCGGGCGACAAGATGGCCGGTCGTCACGGTAACAAGGGTGTGGTCTCCGTGATCATGCCGGTTGAAGACATGCCGCACGATGCCAATGGCACCCCGGTCGACGTCGTCCTCAACCCGTTGGGCGTACCTTCGCGTATGAACGTTGGTCAGATTCTCGAAACCCACCTGGGCCTCGCGGCCAAAGGTCTGGGCGAGAAGATCAACCGCATGGTCGAAGAGCAGCGCAAGGTCGCGGAACTGCGTAAGTTCCTGGACGAGATCTACAACCAGATCGGTGGCCGTAACGAAGATCTGGATAGCTTCTCCGATCAGGAAATCCTGGATCTGGCGAAAAACCTGCGCGGCGGCGTGCCGATGGCCACTCCGGTGTTCGACGGTGCCAAGGAAAGCGAAATCAAGGCCATGCTGAAACTGGCGGACCTGCCAGAAAGCGGCCAGATGCAGCTGACCGACGGCCGTACCGGCAACAAGTTCGAGCGCCCGGTTACTGTTGGCTACATGTACATGCTGAAGCTGAACCACTTGGTAGACGACAAGATGCACGCTCGTTCTACCGGTTCGTACAGCCTGGTTACCCAGCAGCCGCTGGGTGGTAAGGCGCAGTTCGGTGGTCAGCGTTTCGGGGAGATGGAGGTCTGGGCACTGGAAGCATACGGTGCTGCATACACTCTGCAAGAAATGCTCACAGTGAAGTCGGACGATGTGAACGGTCGGACCAAGATGTACAAAAACATCGTGGACGGCGATCACCGTATGGAGCCGGGCATGCCCGAGTCCTTCAACGTGTTGATCAAAGAAATTCGTTCCCTCGGCATCGATATCGATCTGGAAACCGAATAACACGTGACGCGAATCGAGAGCGGGGCAGGATTGCCCGCTCTCTGCTCCGCCAGGAGGAAAGGCCTTGAAAGACCTACTGAATTTGCTGAAAAACCAGGGTCAAGTCGAAGAGTTCGACGCCATCCGTATCGGATTGGCCTCGCCAGAGATGATCCGTTCGTGGTCGTTCGGTGAAGTTAAAAAGCCGGAAACCATCAACTACCGTACGTTCAAGCCTGAGCGTGACGGCCTGTTCTGCGCCAAGATCTTTGGCCCGGTAAAGGATTACGAGTGCCTGTGCGGTAAGTACAAGCGCTTGAAGCATCGTGGCGTGATCTGCGAGAAGTGCGGCGTTGAAGTTGCACTGGCCAAGGTTCGTCGTGAGCGCATGGCGCACATCGAACTGGCTTCGCCGGTTGCCCACATCTGGTTCCTGAAATCGCTGCCGTCCCGTATCGGCCTGCTGATGGACATGACCCTGCGTGATATCGAGCGTGTTCTCTACTTCGAGAGCTACGTCGTTATCGACCCGGGCATGACCACTCTGGAAAAAGGCCAGCTGCTCAACGACGAGCAGTACTTCGAAGCGCTGGAAGAGTTCGGTGACGACTTCGACGCCCGCATGGGTGCCGAGGCTGTCCGCGAGCTGCTGCACGCTATCGACCTGGAACACGAGATTGGCCGTCTGCGCGAAGAGATTCCGCAAACCAACTCGGAAACCAAGATCAAGAAGCTGTCCAAGCGTCTGAAGTTGATGGAAGCCTTCCAGGGTTCCGGCAACCTGCCAGAGTGGATGGTGCTGACCGTTCTGCCGGTTCTGCCGCCAGATCTGCGTCCACTGGTCCCGCTGGATGGCGGTCGTTTCGCGACTTCCGACCTCAACGATCTGTATCGTCGAGTGATCAACCGTAACAACCGTTTGAAGCGCCTGCTGGATCTGTCCGCTCCGGACATCATCGTGCGCAACGAAAAGCGTATGTTGCAGGAAGCTGTCGACGCACTGCTCGACAACGGTCGTCGTGGCCGCGCTATCACCGGTTCCAACAAGCGTCCTCTGAAATCCCTGGCCGACATGATCAAGGGTAAGCAAGGTCGTTTCCGTCAGAACTTGCTCGGTAAGCGTGTTGACTACTCCGGTCGTTCGGTAATTACCGTAGGTCCGACCCTGCGTCTGCATCAGTGCGGTCTGCCAAAGAAAATGGCTCTCGAGCTGTTCAAACCGTTCATTTTCGGCAAGTTGGAAATGCGTGGCCTGGCCACCACCATCAAAGCCGCGAAGAAAATGGTCGAGCGCGAGCTGCCAGAGGTTTGGGACGTTCTCGCCGAAGTGATTCGCGAACACCCGGTTCTCCTCAACCGTGCACCGACCCTTCACCGTCTGGGTATCCAGGCGTTTGAGCCGGTACTGATCGAAGGTAAGGCTATCCAGCTGCACCCTCTGGTCTGTGCTGCGTACAACGCCGACTTCGACGGCGACCAAATGGCCGTGCACGTACCGCTGACACTGGAAGCCCAGCTGGAAGCGCGTGCGTTGATGATGTCGACCAACAACATCCTGTCGCCAGCCAACGGTGAGCCAATCATCGTTCCGTCGCAGGACGTTGTATTGGGTCTGTACTACATGACTCGTGAAGCGATCAACGCCAAGGGCGAAGGTCGTGTGTTCGCGGATCTGCAGGAAGTTGACCGCGTGTTCCGTGCCGGCGAAGCCGCACTGCATGCCAAGGTCAAGGTGCGGATCACCGAAACCGTCAACGATCGTGATGGCGGCAGCGTGACCAACACCCGTATCGTCGACACCACTGTCGGCCGTGCGCTGTTGTTCCAGGTTGTGCCAAAAGGTCTGTCGTACGACGTCGTCAACCTGCCGATGAAGAAGAAGGCGATCTCCAAGCTGATCAACCAGTGCTACCGCGTGGTTGGTCTGAAAGAGACCGTGATCTTCGCTGACCAGCTGATGTACACCGGTTTTGCCTACTCGACCATTTCCGGCGTTTCCATCGGTGTTAACGACTTCGTTATCCCGGACGAGAAGGCCCGCATCATCGGTACTGCTACCGATGAAGTGAAGGAAATCGAGAGCCAGTACGCCTCCGGCCTGGTAACCCAGGGCGAGAAGTACAACAAAGTGATCGACCTTTGGTCGAAAGCGAACGACGAAGTTTCCAAGGCGATGATGGCCAACCTCTCGAAAGAGAAAGTCATCGACCGTCACGGCGACGAAGTCGAGCAAGAATCGTTCAACTCGATGTACATGATGGCCGACTCGGGTGCGCGGGGTTCCGCAGCACAGATTCGTCAGCTGGCCGGTATGCGTGGTCTGATGGCCAAGCCGGACGGTTCCATCATCGAAACGCCGATTACTGCGAACTTCCGTGAAGGTCTGAGCGTACTCCAGTACTTCATCTCGACTCACGGTGCTCGTAAAGGTCTGGCGGATACCGCGTTGAAAACTGCGAACTCCGGTTACCTGACTCGTCGTCTGGTAGACGTGGCGCAGGATCTGGTTGTAACCGAGATCGACTGCGGCACCGAGCACGGCCTGCTGATGACTCCGCACATTGAAGGCGGTGACGTTGTTGAGCCGCTGGGTGAGCGCGTGTTGGGTCGTGTTATCGCCCGTGACGTATTCAAGCCAGGTACCGAGGACGTTATCGTTCCTGCCGGCACTCTGGTCGACGAGAAGTGGGTCGAGTTCATCGAGCTGAACAGCATCGACGAAGTGATCGTGCGTTCGCCGATCAGCTGCGAAACCCGCTACGGCATTTGCGCCAAGTGCTACGGCCGCGACCTGGCTCGTGGTCACCAGGTGAACATCGGTGAAGCTGTCGGCGTTATCGCTGCTCAGTCCATCGGTGAGCCGGGTACCCAGCTGACGATGCGTACGTTCCACATCGGTGGTGCGGCAAGCCGGACCTCCGCGGCCGACAGCGTTCAGGTGAAGAACGGCGGTACCGTCCGTCTGCACAACCTGAAGCATGTTGAGCGAGTGGACGGTCACCTGGTTGCTGTGTCCCGTTCCGGTGAACTGGCGATCGCGGATGACTTCGGTCGTGAGCGCGAGCGTTACAAGCTGCCGTACGGTGCTGTGATTTCGGTTAAAGAGGGTGACAAGGTCGACGCTGGCTCTATCGTGGCCAAGTGGGATCCGCACACTCACCCAATCGTTACCGAAATGAAAGGTACCGTGACCTACGTGGGCATGGAAGAAGGCATCACGATCAAGCGTCAGACTGACGAATTGACCGGTATGACCAACATTGAAGTGCTCGACGCCAAGGATCGTCCGGCTGCAGGTAAGGACATCCGTCCTGCAGTGAAGATGGTGGGTGACGATGGCAAGGATCTGCTGTTGCCAGGTACCGACGTACCGGCTCAGTACTTCCTGCCAGCCAACGCACTGGTCGGTGTTGCGGACGGTGCGCGGATCGCGATCGGTGACGTTATTGCTCGTATTCCGCAAGAAACTTCGAAGACTCGTGACATCACCGGTGGTCTGCCGCGTGTTGCCGACCTGTTCGAAGCTCGTCGTCCGAAAGAGGCCTCGATCCTGGCTGAAGTCAGCGGCACCATCGCGTTCGGTAAAGAGACCAAAGGCAAGCGCCGTCTGGTCATTACCCCGAACGACGGTAGCGATCCGTACGAAGAGCTGATTCCGAAGTGGCGCCACCTGAACGTCTTCGAAGGCGAACAGGTAAACCGCGGCGAAGTTATCTCCGACGGTCCAAGCGATCCACACGACATCCTGCGTCTGCTGGGTGTGAGTGCGCTGGCCAAGTACATCGTGAACGAGATCCAGGACGTTTACCGTCTGCAAGGCGTGAAGATCAACGACAAGCACATCGAGACCATCCTGCGTCAGATGCTGCGTAAGGTTGAGATCGCTGAATCCGGCGATTCCAGTTTCATCAAGGGCGACCAGATGGAGCTGACTCACGTACTGGTAGAGAACGAGCGTCTGAACACCGAAGACAAGTTTGTCGCCAAGTTCACCCGCGTTCTGCTGGGTATCACCAAGGCGTCGCTGTCGACCGAATCGTTCATCTCGGCGGCCTCTTTCCAAGAGACCACTCGCGTACTGACCGAAGCGGCGGTAACCGGCAAGCGCGATTACCTGCGCGGCCTGAAAGAAAACGTGGTCGTGGGTCGCCTGATCCCGGCTGGTACCGGCCTGGCGTATCACAGCGAGCGTAAGCGTCGTCGTGATGCCGACAAGCCGCTGCGCGTAAGCGCAAGTGAAGTTGAAGCTGCACTGACCGAAGCGCTGAACTCCAGCGGTAACTGAGGTCTGCAGTAGATTGAGATAGGGCCCTGGCTTTTTCGCTCACGAATCAAGACGATTTTGTCGGGGTTCGCTGATCGGGGAGGCCGGGGCCTTGCCTTGACTGGGGACAAGATCCTCTTTAGACTCTTGTACCCCTAAATTTGGTTGGGCTTGCGCCCTGCCATTTTGTTTATGTCGAAAGACAACAGTGGAGCTAGTAGATGGCAACTATCAACCAGCTGGTACGTCAGCCGCGTAAGCGTATCGTCGAGAAATCCGACGTACCTGCGCTGCAGAACTGCCCGCAACGTCGTGGCGTGTGCACTCGCGTGTATACCACTACGCCGAAAAAACCTAACTCGGCACTGCGTAAAGTATGCCGTGTGCGTCTGACCAACGGTTTCGAGGTTTCCTCGTACATCGGTGGTGAAGGCCACAACCTGCAAGAACACAGCGTGGTACTGATCCGCGGCGGTCGTGTAAAAGACTTGCCAGGTGTTCGTTACCACACCGTTCGCGGCTCCCTGGATACCTCCGGCGTTAAAGGTCGTAACCAAGGTCGTTCGAAGTACGGTACCAAGCGTCCGAAGTAATCGGCCGTTTTGCAGTTAATTATTTTATTGAGTCGATAAGAGTAAGGTCGGGCACGAGTCCTTTGGATCAACTGTCCCGAGCTAACCTGAAGACCGTTTGAGGGCTTATCATGCCAAGACGTCGCGTAGCAGCCAAACGTGAGATTCTGGACGATCCGAAATACGGAAGCCAGATCCTCGCCAAGTTCATGAACCACGTAATGGAAAGCGGCAAGAAAGCCGTTGCCGAACGTATCGTTTATGGCGCGCTGGAAAAAGTTAAAGAACGCAAGAACAGCGATCCCCTGGAAATCTTCGAGAAAGCTCTCGACGCCATCGCTCCGCTGGTCGAAGTGAAGTCGCGCCGTGTTGGCGGTGCTACTTACCAGGTTCCGGTCGAAGTTCGTCCGTCCCGTCGTAACGCTCTGGCAATGCGCTGGTTGGTAGACTTCGCCCGTAAGCGCGGCGAGAAGTCTATGGCTCTGCGCTTGGCTGGCGAACTGCTGGACGCTGCCGAAGGCAAAGGTGCTGCAGTTAAGAAGCGTGAAGACGTACACCGTATGGCTGAAGCCAACAAGGCTTTCTCGCACTACCGCTTCTAATATCGGCATCATTCATTTTGCGAGGGCTTTATGGCTCGTACTACAGCAATCAACCGCTACCGTAACATCGGTATCTGTGCCCACGTTGACGCGGGCAAGACTACCACTACCGAGCGGATCCTGTTCTACACAGGTCTCAGCCACAAGATGGGTGAGGTGCATGACGGCGCTGCTACCACCGACTGGATGGTGCAGGAGCAGGAGCGTGGTATCACCATTACCTCCGCTGCTGTAACTACCTTCTGGAAAGGCTCGCGCGGCCAATACGATAACTATCGTGTAAACGTTATCGATACTCCTGGCCACGTAGACTTCACCATTGAAGTAGAGCGTTCGCTGCGCGTACTCGACGGCGCGGTCGTTGTGTTCTGCGGTACTTCCGGTGTTGAGCCTCAGTCCGAAACCGTATGGCGTCAAGCCAACAAGTACGGCGTTCCACGTGTTGTTTACGTGAACAAGATGGACCGTGCCGGTGCCAACTTCCTGCGCGTTGTTGCTCAGATCAAAAACCGTCTGGGTCACACCCCGGTTCCAGTTCAGCTGGCTATCGGCGCAGAAGATAACTTCGAAGGTCAGATCGATCTGATCAAGATGAAGGCTATCTACTGGAACGACGACGACAAGGGTACTACCTATCGCGAGGAAGAAATTCCTGCCGATATGCTGGACCTGGCTAACGAGTGGCGCTCCAACATGGTTGAAGCTGCTGCCGAAGCCAACGAAGAGCTGATGAACAAGTACCTTGAAGAAGGTGAGCTGACCGTCGAAGAGATCAAGGCAGGCCTGCGCGCGCGCACCCTGGCCAGCGAGATCGTTCCGGCTGTCTGCGGTTCCTCGTTCAAGAACAAGGGCGTTCCGCTGGTTCTCGACGCTGTCATCGACTTCCTGCCGGCTCCGACTGAGATCCCTGCGATCCAGGGTATCCATCCGGACAACATGGACGACGAAAACGCTCCGAAAATCGAGCGTCACGCCGACGATAGCGAGCCGTTTTCGGCTCTGGCGTTCAAGATTGCTACCGACCCGTTCGTGGGTACCCTGACCTTCGTGCGCGTTTACTCGGGCATGCTGCAGTCTGGCGACTCCGTGATCAACTCGGTCAAGGGCAAGAAAGAGCGCGTTGGTCGTATGGTGCAGATGCACGCCAACCAGCGTGAAGAAATCAAGGAAGTTCTCGCGGGCGACATCGCCGCGCTGATCGGCATGAAGGACGTCACCACTGGTGACACCCTGTGTGATGCTGCCAGCCCGGTTATCCTCGAGCGTATGGATTTCCCTGAGCCGGTAATTTCGGTAGCTGTTGAGCCGAAAACCAAGCAAGACCAGGAGAAGATGGGTATTGCACTGGGCAAGTTGGCTCAGGAAGACCCGTCGTTCCGCGTCAAGACTGACGAAGAAACTGGTCAGACCATCATCTCGGGTATGGGTGAGCTTCACCTGGACATCCTCGTTGATCGCATGAAGCGCGAGTTCAACGTCGAAGCGAACATCGGTAAGCCGCAGGTTTCCTACCGCGAGAAGATCACCGTCGGCTGTGAAGTTGAAGGTAAGTTCGTTCGTCAATCCGGCGGTCGTGGCCAGTTCGGTCATTGCTGGATCCGTTTTGCTCCGGCAGACGTCGACGAAAAAGGCAATATCACTGAAGGTCTGGTGTTTGCCAACGAGGTCGTTGGTGGTGTGGTTCCGAAGGAATACATCCCGGCAATCCAGAAGGGTATCGAAGAGCAGATGAAGAACGGCGTTGTCGCCGGCTATCCGCTGATCGGCCTGAAGGCTACCGTGTTTGATGGTTCTTACCACGACGTCGACTCTAACGAGATGGCGTTTAAGGTAGCGGCCTCCATGGCGACCAAGCAGCTGCGTGAGAAGGGCAAGGGCGTAGTTCTTGAGCCGATCATGAAGGTTGAAGTAGTAACCCCTGAGGACTACATGGGTGACGTGATGGGTGACCTGAACCGTCGTCGTGGTCTGATCCAGGGTATGGAAGACTCGGTCTCTGGCAAGGTTATCCGTGCTGAAGTGCCGCTGGGTGAAATGTTCGGTTATGCGACCGACGTTCGTTCCATGTCCCAGGGTCGCGCGAGCTACTCCATGGAGTTCTCCAAGTACGCCGAAGCTCCGTCGAATATCGTCGAAGCACTCGTTAAAAAACAAGGCTAATCCAGCCCTTTAGGCAAGAGGTTCACTGTCGTGGCTAAAGAAAAATTTGAACGTAACAAACCGCACGTCAACGTTGGCACCATCGGTCACGTTGACCACGGTAAAACCACTCTGACTGCTGCACTGACTCGTGTTTGCTCCGAGGTTTTCGGTTCGGCTCGCGTTGACTTCGACAAGATCGACAGCGCTCCAGAAGAAAAAGCTCGTGGTATCACCATCAACACCGCGCACGTAGAGTACGACTCGAACATTCGTCACTACGCGCACGTTGACTGCCCAGGTCACGCCGACTACGTCAAAAACATGATCACTGGTGCTGCCCAGATGGACGGCGCGATCTTGGTTTGCTCGGCTGCCGATGGTCCGATGCCACAAACTCGTGAGCACATCCTGCTGTCCCGTCAGGTAGGCGTTCCGTACATCGTTGTCTTCCTGAACAAGGCTGACATGGTTGACGACGCTGAGCTGCTGGAACTGGTTGAGATGGAAGTGCGCGATCTGCTGAGCACTTACGACTTCCCAGGTGATGACACTCCAATCATCATCGGTTCGGCTCTGATGGCTCTGAACGGCCAAGACGACAACGAAATGGGCACTACCGCTGTTAAGAAGCTGGTAGAAACTCTGGATACCTACATCCCAGAGCCAGAGCGTGCTATCGACAAGCCGTTCCTGATGCCTATCGAAGACGTATTCTCGATCTCCGGTCGTGGCACCGTGGTAACTGGCCGTGTTGAGCGTGGTATCGTTCGCATCCAGGAAGAAGTTGAGATCGTTGGTCTGCGCGACACTCAGAAAACCACCTGCACCGGCGTTGAAATGTTCCGCAAGCTGCTCGACGAAGGTCGTGCTGGCGAGAACTGCGGCGTTCTGCTGCGCGGCACCAAGCGTGACGACGTTGAGCGTGGTCAGGTTCTGGTTAAGCCAGGTACCGTTAAGCCGCACACCAAGTTCACCGCTGAAGTGTACGTTCTGAGCAAGGAAGAAGGCGGCCGTCATACTCCGTTCTTCAAAGGCTACCGTCCACAGTTCTACTTCCGTACTACTGACGTGACTGGTAACTGCGAGCTGCCAGAAGGCGTTGAAATGGTAATGCCAGGTGACAACATCCAGATGACTGTCACTCTGATCAAAACCATCGCGATGGAAGATGGTCTGCGTTTCGCTATCCGTGAAGGCGGTCGTACCGTCGGCGCTGGCGTCGTAGCCAAAGTCATCGAGTAATCGACGACTCATGAAAAAGCCCCCGCTTGCGGGGGCTTTTTTATTGGGTTGACACTCTGTGGGACCGTCTATAGAATTGCGCCTCCTTTTAACGGGCGTATTGCGCCCGGTGGGAATAGCAGCCTGGAGTCTGAAATCCAATGCAAAATCAGCAAATCCGTATCAGGTTGAAGGCTTTCGACCATCGCCTGATCGACCAATCCACCCAGGAAATCGTGGAAACCGCGAAACGTACTGGTGCTCAAGTGCGTGGTCCTATTCCACTGCCTACCCGTAAAGAGCGGTTCACCGTTCTGGTCTCCCCGCACGTCAACAAAGACGCGCGTGACCAGTACGAGATCCGTACTCATAAGCGCGTACTGGACATCGTCCAGCCAACGGATAAAACCGTTGATGCACTTATGAAGCTTGATCTTGCGGCAGGTGTGGAAGTGCAGATCAGCCTCGGCTAAGACTCGGTCTTAGTCGTGTAACGCTCTGAAATGGGCGGCCATAGCGGGTGAAAGCCCCGTACACTCATGAGGTTTACAACATGACTATTGGTGTAGTCGGTCGTAAATGCGGTATGACCCGTATTTTCACCGAAGAAGGTGTCTCCATTCCGGTCACGGTCATTGAGATCGAGCCGAATCGCGTCACCCAGTTCAAAACTGAAGAAACCGATGGCTATCGTGCAGTGCAAGTCACTGTAGGTGAGCGTCGTGCTTCGCGCGTGACTGCTGCTCAAGCAGGTCACTTCGCT
Source organism: Pseudomonas sp. GW460-12-10-14-TSB1 (assembly GCF_017349775.1). Lineage (NCBI taxonomy): Bacteria > Pseudomonadati > Pseudomonadota > Gammaproteobacteria > Pseudomonadales > Pseudomonadaceae > Pseudomonas > Pseudomonas sp. GW460-12-10-14-TSB1. The sequence continues at coordinate 60,843 of NZ_JACNAC010000027.1, read as the reverse complement.
AAAGCGAACGTTGCTGCCGGTCGTGGCGTTTGGGAATTCCGTCTTGAAGAAGGCGAGTACCAAGCTGGCGATCTGATCAATGCAGAAATCTTCGCAGCTGGCCAACTGGTAGATGTTACCGGTCAGTCGAAAGGTAAAGGCTTCGCCGGTACCATCAAGCGTTGGAATTTCCGCGGTCAAGATAACACCCACGGTAACTCCGTTTCCCACCGCGTCCCGGGCTCTATTGGCCAGTGCCAGACTCCTGGTCGTGTATTCAAGGGCAAAAAAATGTCCGGTCATATGGGCGCTGAGCGCGTGACCGTGCAGTCCCTGGAAGTAGTGCGCGTCGACGCTGAACGCAATCTGTTGTTGGTCAAGGGTGCTGTTCCTGGCGCTACTGGCGGCAACCTGGTTGTACGTCCGGCGGCCAAGGCTCGCGGTTAAGGGGAAGCTGACATGCAATTAAATGTAAATGACGCTCAAGCGATCGAAGTTTCCGAACTGACATTTGGCGGCGAATTCAACGAGACGCTGGTTCACCAAGCAGTCGTGGCCTACATGGCCGGCGGCCGTCAAGGTAGCAAGCAGCAAAAGACCCGTTCCGACGTTTCTGGTGGCGGCAAGCGCCCATGGCGTCAGAAAGGTACTGGCCGTGCTCGTGCCGGTACTATCCGTAGCCCAATCTGGCGTGGCGGCGGTACCACTTTCGCAGCTCGTCCACAGGATCACTCCCAGAAGCTGAACAAGAAGATGTATCGCGCAGCAATGCGTTCCATCCTTGCTGAGCTGGTGCGTACTGATCGTCTGGTCGTGGTTCAGGATTTCGCTGTTGAAACTCCGAAAACCAAAGATCTGCTGGGCAAGCTGAACAACATGAGTCTGACCGACGTTCTGATCGTGTCTGACGCTGTTGATCAGAACCTGTACCTGGCTGCTCGTAACCTGCCACACGTTGATGTACGTGACGTGCAAGGTTCCGATCCAGTTAGTCTGATCGCATACGACAAAGTGTTGATCACTGTGTCGGCCGTGAAGAAATTCGAGGAGCTGCTGGGATGAACCAGGAACGCGTATTTAAAGTTCTGCTTGGCCCGCACGTTTCCGAGAAGGCTACGGTTCTGGCAGACAAGAAAGGCCAGTTCGTTTTCAAGGTTGCTACTGATGCAACCAAGCTGGAAATCAAGAAGGCCGTCGAAAGCCTGTTCAGCGTGAAAGTGGAGCGCGTTACTACCCTGAACGTTCTGGGTAAGAGCAAGCGTACCGCTCGCGGTCTGGGCAAGCGTAATGACTGGAAGAAGGCAGTTATCTCCCTTCAGCCAGGCCAAGATCTCGATTTCAGCAGCAGTGCTGAGTAAGGAAGGGGTGCATCATGGCAATCGTTAAATGCAAACCGACTTCCCCTGGCCGCCGTTTTGTGGTCAAGGTGGTCAACCAGGAGCTGCATAAAGGCGCTCCTCACGCACCGCTGCTCGAGAAGAAATCGAAGTCTGGTGGTCGTAACAACAATGGCCGTATTACCACTCGTCACGTTGGTGGTGGTCATAAGCAGCACTACCGTCTGGTCGACTTCCGTCGCAACGACAAAGATGGCATCGCTGCCACTGTCGAGCGTATCGAATACGATCCAAACCGTACTGCTCACATCGCTTTGCTGCTGTACGCAGACGGCGAGCGTCGCTACATCATCGCCCCTAAAGGCGTGAGCGCTGGCGACCAGCTGATCGCAGGTGCCCTGGCGCCGATCAAGCCGGGCAACGCTCTGCAACTGCGTAACATTCCAGTTGGTAGCACCGTACACGGCATCGAACTGAAGCCAGGTAAAGGCGCGCAAATCGCTCGTTCCGCTGGTGCTTCGGCTCAGCTGATCGCTCGTGAAGGTGTCTACGTGACCCTGCGTCTGCGTTCTGGTGAGATGCGTAAAGTCCTGGCTGAATGCCGTGCGACCCTGGGCGAAGTCTCGAACTCCGAGCACAGCCTGCGTTCGCTGGGTAAAGCCGGTGCCAAACGCTGGCGTGGCGTTCGCCCAACCGTTCGTGGTGTTGCCATGAACCCGGTTGACCACCCACATGGTGGTGGTGAAGGTCGTACCTCTGGTGGTCGTCATCCGGTATCGCCATGGGGCTTCCCGACTAAGGGCGCGAAGACTCGTGGTAATAAGCGTACCGACAAAATGATCGTCCGTCGTCGCAAGTAAATAGAGGGATACGACAGTGCCACGTTCTCTGAAAAAAGGTCCTTTTATTGATCTTCACCTACTGAAGAAGATCGAAGTGGCGGCGGAAAAGAACGATCGCAAACCAGTTAAGACCTGGTCGCGCCGTTCCATGATCCTGCCACAAATGGTCGGTCTGACCATTGCTGTGCATAACGGTCGTCAACATGTTCCAGTTCTCGTGAACGAAGACATGGTCGGCCACAAACTGGGCGAGTTCGCCGGTACCCGTACATATCGCGGGCACGTGGCTGACAAGAAAGCCAAGCGTTAAGGGGTAAGGAACGATGGAAGTAGCCGCTAAGTTGTCGGGCGCTCGAATCTCCGCCCAGAAAGCCCGCTTGGTCGCCGACCAGATCCGCGGGAAGAAGGTGGGCGAAGCGCTCAACCTGTTGGCTTTCAGCAGTAAGAAAGCCGCCGAGATCATGAAGAAAGTGCTGGAGTCGGCCGTAGCCAACGCCGAGCATAACGAAGGCGCAGACGTTGATGACCTGAAGGTCTCCACCGTTTTCGTCAACGAAGGGCGTTCGCTGAAGCGCATCATGCCACGTGCCAAAGGCCGTGCTGATCGCATCGTCAAGCGGTCTTGCCATATCACTGTCAAGGTTGCTGACAAGTAACGGAGTCGAAGAGATGGGTCAGAAAGTACATCCCATTGGCATTCGCCTGGGAATCGTCAAGGAGCACACCTCCGTCTGGTACGCAGACGGTCGGACTTATGCGGACTATTTGCTCGCAGATCTGAATGTGCGTGAGTACCTCCAAGACAAACTAAAAAGCGCGTCCGTAAGCCGTATCGATATCCATCGTCCGGCTCAAACTGCACGCATCACCATCCACACCGCTCGTCCCGGCATCGTGATCGGCAAGAAAGGTGAAGATGTTGAGAAACTGCGTCAGGACCTGACCAAGCAAATGGGTGTGCCTGTGCACATCAATATCGAAGAGATCCGCAAGCCGGAGCTCGACGGTATGCTGGTTGCCCAGAGCGTAGCTCAGCAGCTGGAGCGTCGTGTAATGTTCCGTCGCGCTATGAAGCGCGCAGTACAGAACGCCATGCGCATTGGTGCCAAAGGCATCAAAATCCAAGTGAGCGGTCGTCTCGGCGGTGCTGAAATCGCACGTACTGAATGGTATCGCGAAGGTCGTGTGCCACTGCACACCCTGCGTGCCGATATCGACTATGCCACCTACGAAGCTCACACCACTTACGGTGTGATCGGTGTGAAGGTTTGGATCTTCAAAGGCGAAGTAATTGGTGGTCGCCAAGAAGAGCTGAAGCCACAAGCACCTGCGCCTCGTAAAAAAGCTGCTAAGTAAGGGGTACGCCAAATGTTGCAACCAAAGCGTACGAAGTTCCGCAAGCAAATGACCGGCCACAACCGTGGTCTGGCATTGCGCGGTAGCAAAGTCAGCTTCGGCGAGTTCGCGCTGAAGTCTGTTGCTCGTGGTCGTCTCACCGCTCGTCAGATCGAGTCGGCACGTCGTGCTCTGACCCGTCACGTAAAACGTGGCGGCAAGATCTGGATCCGTGTATTCCCGGACAAGCCTATTTCCAAGAAACCACTCGAAGTTCGGATGGGTAAAGGTAAAGGTAACGTCGAATACTGGGTTGCCCAGATTCAGCCAGGCAAAGTCCTGTATGAAATCGAGGGTGTTTCTGAAGAGCTGGCGCGTGAGGCTTTCGCCCTGGCTGCTGCAAAGCTGCCGCTCGCCACCTCCTTTGTTAAACGGACGGTGATGTGATGAAAGCGAATGAACTTCGTGAAAAATCCGCACAGCAGCTGAACGAGCAACTGCTCGGCCTGCTGCGCGACCAGTTCAATCTGCGTATGCAGAAGGCAACTGGCCAGTTGGGGCAGTCTCATCTGCTCTCGCAAGTTAAACGTGACATCGCTCGCGTGAAGACTGTGCTCAACCAGCAGGCAGGTAAGTAATCATGGCTGAAGCCGAAAAAACTGTCCGTACGCTGACTGGCCGTGTTGTCAGCGACAAGATGGACAAGACCATCACCGTTCTGATCGAGCGTCGCGTTAAGCACCCTATCTACGGTAAATACGTTAAGCGTTCGACTAAGCTGCACGCGCACGACGAAACCAACCAGTGCCACATCGGCGACAAAGTCACTATTCGTGAAACTCGTCCGATGGCCAAGACCAAGTCTTGGGCTCTGGTTGATGTTCTCGAACGCGCTGTGGAAGTCTAAGGGCTAAGGGTCGGAGAAATTATATGATTCAGACTCAATCCATGCTCGATGTGGCCGATAACAGCGGCGCTCGCCGCGTTATGTGCATCAAGGTGCTGGGTGGCTCCCATCGTCGTTACGCTGGTATCGGTGACATCATCAAAGTTACCGTCAAGGAAGCAATTCCTCGCGGTAAGGTGAAGAAAGGTCAAGTGATGACTGCTGTTGTAGTCCGCACTCGCCATGGTGTCCGTCGTGCTGACGGCTCCATCATCCGCTTTGATGGCAACGCTGCTGTTCTGTTGAACAACAAGCAAGAGCCGATCGGCACCCGTATCTTTGGGCCAGTGACCCGTGAACTTCGTACTGAGAAGTTCATGAAGATCGTCTCGCTCGCCCCAGAAGTGCTGTAAGGAGATCCGACATGCAAAAGATTCGTCGTGACGACGAGATCATCGTGATCGCCGGCAAAGACAAGGGTAAGCGCGGTAAGGTGCTTAAGGTTCTCGCTGACAACCGCCTGGTTGTTGGTGGTCTGAACCTGGTTAAGCGTCATACCAAGCCTAACCCGATGTCGGGCGTACAGGGCGGTATCGTCGAGAAAGAAGCGCCACTGCACGCTTCCAACGTCGCCATTTTCAACGGCGAAACCAACAAGGCTGACCGCGTTGGTTTCAAAGTAGAAGACGGCAAAAAAATTCGTGTCTTCAAGTCGACCCAAAAAGCGGTTGATGCTTGAACACTGCTAGGTAGAAGACCATGGCACGACTACAAGAGATTTACCGGAAGGAAATCGCTCCGAAACTTAAGGATGAACTTAAGCTTTCGAACGTGATGGAAGTTCCGCGCGTTACCAAAATCACCCTGAACATGGGTCTGGGCGAAGCGATCGGCGACAAAAAAGTCATCGAGCACGCTGTTGCTGACCTGGAAAAGATCACCGGCCAGAAAGTCGTTGTGACCTACGCTCGGAAATCCATCGCTGGCTTCAAAGTCCGTGAAGGTTGGCCGATCGGTGTCAAAGTGACCCTGCGCCGTGAGCGTATGTACGAGTTCCTGGATCGTCTGCTGTCGATCTCCCTGCCTCGGGTTCGCGACTTCCGCGGCCTGAATGCCAAGTCCTTCGATGGTCGTGGCAACTACAGCATGGGCGTGAAAGAGCAGATCATCTTCCCGGAAATCGACTACGACAAGATCGATGCTCTCCGCGGTCTGGACATTACCCTGACCACCACTGCCAAGAACGATGATGAAGGCCGCGCTCTGCTGCGTGCTTTCAAATTCCCGTTCCGCAACTGATTGGAGTAGGAAAATGGCCAAGAAGAGCATGAAAAACCGTGAGCTGAAGCGTCAGCTCACCGTTGCCAAGTACGCCACCAAGCGTGCAGCGCTGAAAGCTATCATCGTCGATCTGAACGCAAGTCCAGAAGCGCGTTGGGAAGCTACCGTAGCTCTGCAGAAGCAGCCACGTGACGCAAGCGCTTCGCGCATGCGTAACCGCTGCCGCCTGACTGGTCGTCCGCACGGCGTTTACCGCAAGTTCGGCCTCGGCCGTAACAAGCTGCGTGAAGCTGCAATGCGTGGTGACGTACCAGGTCTGGTTAAAGCCAGCTGGTAATAGCTATCAAAGTCGCGGTGTTCGGGGTCGCAAGATCCTGACCACCGGTGGCCTTGAACATGAATCAAGCCCCTTTTGGGGCTTGATTCATTTCTGGGGTGTGTCTAGAATGACCGGCTCGCCTGAGCCCGTGTTTTTTGCCCGGAATTTCTCGGCGACAAGCTGTAGCCGCAAGGCTCATTTTTTTTGTATCAGGAGCGTCTAGCCCATGAGTATGCAGGACCCGTTAGCGGACATGCTAACTCGAATCCGTAATGCCCAGATGGCTGAAAAGTCCGTCGTAAGCATGCCGTCTTCCACGCTGAAGGTGGCTGTAGCAAAAGTCCTGAAGGACGAAGGTTACATCGCGGGTTATCAGATCAGCAGCGAAACCAAGCCACTGCTGTCCATCGAGCTGAAATACTTCGAAGGCCGTCCGGTCATCGAAGAAGTGAAGCGCGTTAGCCGTCCAGGCCTGCGTCAGTACAAGTCCGTTGAAGATCTGCCGAAAGTTCGTGGCGGTCTCGGCGTGTCTATCGTCTCCACCAACAAAGGTGTGATGACTGATCGTGCTGCGCGCGCTGCCGGTGTCGGCGGCGAAGTTCTTTGCACTGTGTTCTAAGGGGGGATAAGCATGTCTCGCGTCGCTAAGAACCCCGTTAAGCTGCCAGCTGGTGTTGAAGTTAAATTCGCCGGCCAACAGCTTTCGGTGAAGGGTGCCAAGGGCACTCTCGAACTGAACGTACACTCGTCCGTTGAAATTGTTCAGGAAGCTGGTGAGCTGCGTTTCGCTGCTCGCAATGGCGACCAACAAACTCGCGCAATGGCCGGTACCACTCGTGCGTTGGTAAACAACATGGTCCAAGGCGTAAGCCAAGGCTTCGAGCGCAAGCTCCAGCTGGTCGGTGTTGGTTACAAAGCGCAAGCAAAAGGCACAGTGCTGAACCTGGCCCTTGGCTTCTCGCATCCAGTGGACTACGAGCTGCCGGAAGGCATCACCGCTGAGACTCCTAGCCAGACCGATATCCTGATCAAGGGCATCGACAAGCAGCTGGTAGGTCAAGTGGCCGCTGAGATCCGCGACTTCCGTCCACCAGAGCCTTACAAAGGTAAAGGTGTGCGCTACGCGGACGAAGTCGTCCGTCGTAAAGAAGCCAAGAAGAAGTAGGGCATAGCAAATGACCGACAAAAAAGTTACTCGACTGCGTCGCGCTCGCAAAGCACGCCTGAAAATGCACGAACTCGAAGTCGTGCGTCTCTGCGTGTTCCGCTCTTCGCAGCACATCTACGCCCAGGTCATTTCGGCCGACGGCAACAAAGTCCTGGCAAGCGCCTCGACTTTGGATAAAGAACTGCGTGATGGCGCCACTGGCAACATCGACGCGGCCACTAAGGTTGGCCAGCTGGTCGCTACGCGTGCAAAAGCCGCTGGCGTCTCGCAGGTGGCTTTCGACCGCTCTGGCTTCAAGTACCACGGCCGCGTCAAGGCGCTGGCTGATGCTGCTCGTGAAGCTGGGCTGGAGTTCTAAGTTATGTCAAATAACGACCAAAAGCGCGACGAAGGCTACATCGAGAAGCTGGTTCAAGTTAACCGCGTAGCCAAAACCGTAAAAGGCGGCCGTATCTTCACTTTCACCGCGTTGACCGTGGTTGGTGATGGTAAAGGTCGCGTTGGCTTCGGCCGTGGCAAGTCGCGTGAAGTGCCTGCTGCGATCCAGAAGGCAATGGAAGCTGCTCGCCGCAACATGATCCAAGTTGATCTGAACGGCACCACTCTGCAGTACGCAATGAAGTCCGCTCACGGCGCTTCGAAGGTGTACATGCAGCCTGCTTCTGAAGGTACCGGTATCATCGCTGGCGGCGCTATGCGTGCTGTCCTCGAAGTTGCTGGTGTTCAGAACGTTCTGGCCAAGTGCTACGGCTCGACTAACCCAGTAAACGTGGTTCACGCCACTTTCAAGGGTTTGAAGGCAATGCAGTCCCCTGAATCCATTGCCGCCAAGCGTGGCAAAAGCGTCCAGGAGATCATCTGATCATGGCTACCGTTAAAGTAACGCTGATCAAAAGCATGACCGGCCGTATCCCTAACCACAAACTGTGCGTTAAGGGTCTGGGTCTGCGTCGCATCGGTCACACTGTAGAAGTCCAGGATACTCCCGAGAACCGCGGGATGATCAACAAGGCTTACTACATGTTGCGTGTCGAGGGTTAATCGATGAAACTCAATGATCTGAGTCCAGCGCCGGGTTCCCGTCGCGAAAAGCATCGTCCGGGCCGTGGTATCGGTAGTGGTTTGGGTAAGACTGGTGGCCGTGGTCACAAAGGTCAGACTTCCCGCTCCGGTGGCACCATTGCTCCAGGCTTTGAAGGCGGTCAACAGCCGCTGCATCGTCGCCTGCCGAAGTTCGGTTTCGTATCCCTGAAAGCCATGGATCGCGCAGAAGTGCGTCTGTCCGAGCTGGCTAAAGTGGAAGGCGACATCGTCACCGTGCAGTCCCTGAAAGATGCCAACGTGATTAACCAAAACGTACAGCGTGTGAAAATCATGCTGTCCGGCGAAGTTACTCGCGCTGTGACTATCAAGGGCATCGCAGCCACCAAAGGTGCGCGTGCGGCTATCGAAGCAGCTGGCGGCAAGTTCGAGGAATAAATGGCTAAGCAAGGTGCTCTCTCTGCGCTCGGCAAAGGCGGTATGTCTGAACTCTGGGCTCGTCTGCGTTTTCTGTTCTTGGCGATTATCGTCTACCGAATAGGCGCACACATCCCGGTTCCAGGTATCAACCCTGACCGACTCGCAGACCTGTTTCGACAGAATGAGGGGACCATTCTTAGCTTGTTCAACATGTTTTCCGGCGGCGCGCTGGAGCGGATGAGCATCTTTGCACTGGGGATCATGCCGTACATCTCGGCATCGATCATCATGCAGCTGATGACCGCCGTCAGCCCGCAGCTGGAGCAGTTGAAGAAGGAAGGTGAAGCTGGCCGTCGCAAGATCAGCCAGTACACCCGCTACGGCACTGTCGTCCTAGCTCTTGTTCAGGCCATCGGCATGTCCGTTGGTCTGGCGGGGCAGGGCGTTGCGTTCACTGGTGACTTTGGCTTCCATTTCGTCGCGGTATCCACTTTTGTGGCTGGTGCGATGTTCATGATGTGGCTGGGTGAGCAGATTACTGAGCGTGGTGTTGGCAACGGTATCTCGATGTTGATTTTCGCAGGTATCGTCGCCGGTCTTCCGAGAGCGATCGGGCAGTCTTTCGAGTCTGCGCGTCAGGGTGATATCAACATTTTTGCCCTGGTTGCCATCGGTTTGCTGGCAGTAGCGATTATCGGTTTTGTGGTGTTCATTGAGCGTGGCCAGCGTCGTATTGCTGTTCACTATGCCAAGCGTCAGCAGGGCCGCAAGGTGTTTGCTGCGCAGACTAGCCACTTGCCGCTGAAAGTGAATATGGCAGGCGTTATTCCTGCTATTTTCGCGAGCAGCATTTTGCTGTTCCCGGCTTCGTTGGGTGCCTGGTTCGGTCAGTCTGAAGGTATGGGCTGGTTGCAGGACATCTCGCAGTCGATCGCTCCTGGTCAGCCGTTGAATATTCTGCTGTTTAGTGCAGGGATTATTTTCTTCTGCTTCTTCTATACGGCGTTGATGTTCAATCCGAAAGACGTAGCGGAAAACCTGAAGAAGTCCGGTGCCTTTATTCCGGGCATCCGTCCAGGTGAGCAGTCTGCGCGCTACATTGATGGCGTTCTGACCCGCTTGACCATGTTCGGTGCTCTATATATGACGGCCGTCTGCCTGTTGCCCCAGTTCCTGGTGGTTGCAGCAAACGTTCCGTTCTACCTTGGCGGGACCTCGTTGCTGATCGTGGTCGTGGTTGTTATGGACTTTATGTCGCAAGTACAATCGCACCTCGTTTCGCACCAGTACGAATCCCTGATGAAGAAAGCCAACCTGAAGGGTTACGGCAGCGGCATGCTGCGCTGACCCATAAGGTTCGAGGAGTTGGTGATGAAAGTTCGTGCATCGGTGAAAAAGCTGTGCCGTAACTGCAAGATTATTCGCCGCGAAGGTGTTGTTCGAGTAATTTGCAGCGCGGAACCGCGTCACAAACAGCGCCAAGGCTGAGTGTGATTGTGCTTCAAGCCCAGCAGCTAGTGCGCTGCTGGGTTGATTATTTGTTATTACAGCGATATTATCTCGCGCCCTATTTCTTGGCTTCCGGGGCGTAGGTAGCTGTCAATTGGAGTCCCACTGAATGGCCCGTATTGCAGGCGTTAACATTCCAGATAACAAGCATACTGTTATCTCGCTGACCTACATCTATGGTGTTGGTCGCACGACTGCGCAGAAAATCTGTGCAGAGACTGGGGTCAACCCAGCCGCAAAGATCAAGGATCTGAGCGACGAGCAAATTGAACAGCTGCGTGGCGAAGTGGCGAAGTTCACCACTGAAGGTGACCTGCGTCGCGAAATCAACATGAAAATCAAACGCTTGATGGATCTGGGCTGCTACCGCGGTCTGCGCCATCGTCGTGGTCTGCCAGTACGCGGTCAGCGTACCAAGACCAACGCGCGTACTCGCAAAGGTCCGCGTAAGCCGATCCGCAAGTAATCGCACCAGCGAATCGACAGGAATTTAGTCATGGCAAAACCTGCTGCTCGTCCTCGTAAAAAGATTAAAAAGACAGTGGTTGATGGCATCGCCCACATCCACGCGTCTTTCAACAACACCATCGTGACCATCACCGACCGTCAAGGTAACGCTCTTTCCTGGGCAACCTCCGGTGGTTCGGGTTTCCGCGGTTCCCGCAAGTCCACCCCGTTCGCTGCTCAAGTAGCTGCTGAGCGTGCTGGTCAAGCTGCGCTGGAATATGGCCTGAAAAACCTCGACGTTAACGTCAAGGGCCCAGGTCCAGGTCGTGAATCCGCAGTCCGCGCTTTGAACGGCTGTGGCTACAAGATCGCCAGCATCACCGACGTGACGCCAATCCCGCATAACGGGTGCCGTCCGCCGAAGAAGCGCCGCGTGTAATCCAGGAGATTGTAAAGAATGGCTCGTTACATTGGTCCAAAATGCAAACTGGCTCGTCGCGAAGGCACCGATCTCTTCCTGAAGAGCGGCGTGCGCGCTATCGAATCCAAGTGCAACATCGAAGCAGCACCTGGTATCCACGGCCAGCGCCGCGGTCGCCAGTCCGACTACGGCACCCAGCTGCGTGAAAAGCAGAAGGTCCGTCGTATCTACGGCGTTCTCGAGCGTCAATTCAGCGGCTACTACAAAGAAGCTGCTGGCAAGAAAGGTGCAACCGGTGAAAACCTGCTGCAACTGCTCGAATGCCGTCTGGACAACGTTGTATACCGTATGGGCTTCGGTTCGACTCGTGCCGAATCCCGTCAGCTGGTATCGCACAAGTCGATCAGCGTAAACGGTCAGACCGTTAACGTTCCGTCCTACCAGGTTCGTGCTGGTGACGTGGTTGCTGTTCGCGAGAAAGCAAAAAACCAACTTCGCATTGTCCAAGCTCTCGATCTGTGTGCCCAACGTGGCCGCGTAGAATGGGTAGAAGTAGACACTGAGAAGAAGTCGGGCGTTTTCAAGAACGTTCCAGCTCGCAGTGATCTGTCCGCCGACATCAACGAAAGCCTGATTGTCGAGCTCTACTCCAAGTAAGGGCTAGAAAATAGGTGCATCCATGCAGATTTCGGTAAATGAGTTCCTGACACCCCGCCATATTGATGTGCAGGTTGTCAGTCCAACCCGCGCCAAGATCACCCTCGAGCCTCTCGAGCGTGGTTTTGGCCACACCCTGGGCAACGCGCTGCGCCGCATCCTGTTGTCCTCAATGCCCGGCTGTGCAGTAGTCGAGGCCGAGATTGACGGTGTGCTCCACGAGTACAGCGCCATCGAAGGTGTACAGGAAGACGTAATTGAAATCCTGTTGAACCTTAAAGGTCTGGCTATCAAGCTGCACGGCCGTGACGAAGTTACGCTGACCTTGTCGAAGAAGGGTTCGGGGGTGGTTACCGCTGCCGATATTCAGCTGGATCATGATGTCGAGATCGTTAACCCCGATCACGTAATCGCTAACCTGGCGTCTAACGGCGCCCTGAACATGAAGCTCGTAGTAGCTCGTGGTCGTGGTTATGAACCGGCAGACTCGCGTCAGAGCGATGAAGACGAAAGCCGCAGCATCGGTCGCTTGCAGCTCGACTCTTCGTTCAGCCCGGTTCGCCGCATCGCATACGTGGTGGAAAACGCCCGTGTCGAGCAGCGTACCAACCTGGACAAGCTGGTTATTGATCTGGAAACCAACGGTACTCTGGATCCTGAAGAGGCTATCCGTCGTGCTGCAACCATCCTGCAACAGCAGTTGGCTGCGTTCGTCGACCTCAAGGGTGACAGTGAGCCAGTGGTAATCGAGCAGGAAGACGAGATCGATCCGATCCTGCTTCGCCCGGTTGACGATCTGGAACTGACTGTACGTTCGGCTAACTGCCTTAAGGCGGAAAACATTTACTACATCGGCGACCTGATTCAGCGTACCGAAGTAGAACTGTTGAAGACTCCGAACCTTGGCAAGAAATCCTTGACCGAAATCAAGGACGTTCTGGCCTCCCGCGGTCTGTCCCTCGGCATGCGCCTCGACAACTGGCCGCCTGCAAGTCTTAAGAAGGACGACAAGGCGACTGCCTGATCGTCGTAATCACCGAACGTTGTGTTTGGTAAGGAATGAACCATGCGTCATCGTAAAAGTGGTCGTCACCTGAGCCGCACCAGCTCGCACCGCAAGGCCATGTTCCAAAACATGGCGGTGTCGCTGTTCGAGCACGAGCTGATCAAAACTACACTGCCGAAAGCTAAAGAACTGCGCCGCGTTGCTGAGCCGCTGATCACTTTGGCCAAGACAGACAGCCTGGCTAACCGCCGTCTGGCTTTCGACCGTACTCGTTCGAAAGCTATCGTTGGTAAGCTCTTCAACGACCTGGGCAAGCGTTACGCTACCCGTGAGGGTGGCTACCTGCGCATCCTCAAGTGCGGTTTCCGCGCTGGCGACAACGCGCCTATGGCGTACGTCGAGTTGGTTGATCGTGCTGTCGGCGGTGAAGCTGTATCCGCTGAGTAAGACGTCAAATACAAAGAACCGGGCCTAGTGCCCGGTTTTTTGTGTCTGCTGTATTAGAAATTTTCTATCGATAGTAATCATTTAATGCATTTGATGCTGTCATCTTGATGGTCGATACTCCTCGTCAGCCGATTAGCCGGCAGTTCCAAGACTGATAGAGGAAGATTGAGCATGAGCCAAAACAAAACGCTTACCACCGCAAGTGGCGCTCCAGTCGCCGATAACCAGAATTCCCGTTCTGCTGGCCCTCGTGGTCCGCTGCTGCTCGATGATTTTCATCTGATCGAGAAGCTGGCCCACTTCAACCGTGAAAACATTCCTGAGCGTCGCGTACACGCCAAGGGCTCGGGTGCTTACGGTACCTTCACCGTGACCCGTGACATCACCCAATACACTAGCGCCAAGCTTTTCGAGTCCGTAGGTAAGCAAACCCCTACCTTCCTGCGTTTCTCGACTGTGGGAGGCGAACGTGGTTCGGCCGATACCGAGCGCGACCCGCGCGGTTTTGCCCTGAAGTTCTATACCGAAGAAGGCAACTGGGACATCGTCGGCAACAACACGCCTGTGTTCTTCATTCGTGACCCGTTGAAGTTTCCCGACTTTATCCACACCCAGAAACGTCTGCCGCAGAGCAACCTGAAGAGCGGCCAGGCCATGTGGGACTTCTGGTCGCATTCTCCCGAGGCGCTGCACCAGGTCACCATCCTGTTCTCGGATCGCGGGATTCCGGACGGCTATCGTCATATGCACGGTTTCGGTAGCCACACCTACAGCCTGATCAACGCCAAGGGCGAGCGGCACTGGGTGAAATGGCACTACAAGACCAAGCAGGGCATCAAGAACCTGGCCCCGGCCGAGGCTGCTCGCCTGGCGGGTACCGATCCGGATTACGCCCAGCGTGACCTGTTCAACGCGATCGAGCGCGGCGACTTCCCGAAATGGAGCGTGTGCATTCAGATCATGACCGAAGCCGAAGCGGCCGCTCACTACGAGAACCCGTTCGACGTGACCAAGACCTGGTCGCAGAAAGAGTTTCCGCTGATCGAGGTCGGTGAGCTGGAGTTGAACCGCAACCCGCTGAACTACTTCGCTGAAGTCGAGCAGGCTGCCTTTGGTCCTAGCAACATGGTTCCAGGCGTCGGCCTGTCGCCGGACCGCATGCTGCAAGGCCGCGTATTCGCTTACGCCGACGCTCATCGCTATCGTGTTGGCACCAACCACCAGCAGCTGCCGGTCAACGCCCCGCGCAGCCCGGTGCACAGCTACCAGCGTGATGGCTCCATGGCCTTTGGCAGCAATGGTGGTGCAGCGCCGAACTACGAGCCGAACAGCTATGCCGACGCGCCTAAGCAGGCTCCTCGCTACGCGGAGCCGGCCCTGGCACTCAGCGGTGCGGCAGATCGTTACGATCACCGTGAGGACACCGACTACTACAGCCATGCAGGCGCTCTGTTCCGCCTGATGAATGATCAGCAGCAAACCCTGTTGATCAACAACATCGCCGGAGCGATGGTGGGGGTCAGTTCGGATGTGGTCCAGCGTCAGCTGCAGCATTTCTTCAAAGCCGACCCGGCTTATGGAGAAGGCATCGCAAAGGCGTTGGGCGTACAGCTTAACTAAGTCTAAACGAGAAGCAGAACCGCCCTCATTTGGGCGGTTTTTGCGTTTTTTCGGCTACTTTTCTCTGAAAATCTTCACTTTGTTAGCGTTTTTACAGTGACCTGCAAGTCAGCTTGGTTCAAAATACAGACTTTCAAGCAGGGAGATGTAGGGCGATGCAAGGTCACCCGGACGTAATCGATTACCTCAACACGCTGCTGACGGGCGAGCTGGCAGCACGTGACCAATATTTCATCCACTCGCGTATGTATGAAGACTGGGGCTTCAGCAAGCTCTACGAGCGCATCAATCACGAGATGGAAGAAGAGACTCAACACGCCGACGCATTGATGCGTCGCATCCTGATGCTCGAGGGCACGCCACGCATGCGCCCTGACGATCTGGATATCGGCACCACCGTGCCGGACATGTTCGCCGCCGACCTGCGCCTGGAGTACAAGGTCCGCGCTGCGCTGTGCAAGGGCATCGAGCTGTGCGAGAAGCACAAGGACTATGTCAGCCGCGACATCCTGCGGGTGCAGTTGGCCGATACCGAAGAAGACCACACCTACTGGCTGGAAAAGCAGTTGGGCCTGATCAAGTCGATCGGTCTGGAAAACTACCTGCAATCGCAGTTCTGATGCGTTAGTCATTCCCGGCAGCCAGCTGTAGGGTTCTGACAGACCAAAAAAGCCCCTGCCATTTCACAATGGCAGGGGCTTTCTCATTGGGCTCAGGCCCGGTCTCGGGTCAGCAGTGGCTTGAGGTAGTAGCCGGTGTGGGATTGCGGCATCTCCGCCAATTGTTCCGGTGTACCCACGGCAATGATCTGTCCGCCCTTGGAGCCGCCTTCCGGCCCCAGGTCCACCAGCCAGTCGGCGGTCTTGATCACGTCCAGGTTGTGCTCGATCACCACCACAGTGTTGCCGTGGTCACGCAGGCGATGCAGAACGTCCAGCAACTGCTGGATATCGGCGAAGTGCAGACCGGTGGTCGGTTCGTCAAGGATGTAGAGGGTCTTGCCGGTGTCGCGCTTGGACAGCTCGCGAGACAGCTTGACCCGCTGCGCTTCACCGCCGGACAAGGTCGTCGCTGACTGCCCCAGCTTGATATAGGACAGCCCCACGTCCATCAGCGTCTGCAGCTTGCGCGCCAGCGCTGGCACCGGGTCGAAGAACTCTCGCGCTTCCTCGATGGTCATTTCCAGGACCTCGTGGATGCTCTTGCCCTTGTATTTGATCTCAAGGGTTTCGCGGTTGTAGCGCTTGCTCTTGCACACATCGCACGGCACGTAGATGTCCGGCAGGAAGTGCATTTCCACCTTGATCAGGCCGTCGCCCTGGCAGGCTTCGCAGCGTCCACCCTTGACGTTGAAGGAGAAGCGGCCCGGGCCGTAGCCGCGCGAGCGCGATTCGGGAACCCCGGCAAACAGTTCGCGGATCGGCGTGAACAGCCCGGTGTAGGTCGCCGGGTTGGAGCGCGGTGTACGACCGATCGGGCTCTGATCGATATCCACCACCTTGTCCAAGTGCTGCAGGCCGTTGATGCTGTCGTGCGTGGCGGCTTCCAGCGTGGTCGCGCCGTTCAGCGCCGTGGCGCTGAGGGGGAACAGGGTGTTGTTGATCAGGGTCGACTTGCCCGAGCCGGAGACACCGGTCACGCAGGTCAGTAGGCCGATTGGGATCTCCAGGTCGACGTTGCGCAAGTTGTTGCCGCGGGCGCCCTTGAGGGACAGCGAAAGCTTCTTGTTGCGCGGCGTACGCTTGGCCGGCACAGCAATCTTCACCCGCCCGGAGAGGTACTTGCCGGTCAGCGAGTCGGGATGGGACATCACCTCGTCAGGTGTACCTTCGGCGACGATCTGCCCGCCATGCACGCCGGCGCCCGGGCCGATGTCTACCACATAGTCGGCCAGGCGAATGGCGTCCTCGTCGTGTTCGACCACGATCACCGTGTTGCCGATATCCCGCAGGTGTTTCAGGGTGCCGAGCAGGCGGTCGTTGTCGCGCTGGTGCAGGCCGATGGAGGGTTCGTCGAGGATGTACATGACACCCACCAGGCCAGCACCGATCTGGCTGGCCAGGCGAATCCGCTGGGCCTCGCCGCCGGACAGGGTGTCGGCGCTGCGATCCAGGGTCAGGTAGTCCAGGCCGACGTTGACCAGGAACTGCAGGCGCTCGCGGATCTCCTTGAGGATCTTGTCGGCGATCTCGCCACGGCGTCCGGTCAGCGACAAGGTGCCGAAGTAATCGGTGGCATCGCCGATCGGCAGGCTGGTGACGGCCGGCAAAGTCTTCTCGCCGACCCACACGTGGCGCGCTTCGCGACGCAGGCGGGTGCCGCGGCAGTCCGGGCACGGCTGGGTGCTGAGGAACTTGGCCAGCTCCTCGCGCACGGTGGCCGACTCGGTCTCACGGTAGCGACGCTCCAGGTTCGGCACTATGCCTTCGAACGGGTGGGAGCGTTTGACAATATCGCCACGATCGTTGAGGTACTTGAAGTCGACGTTCTGCGTGCCGCTGCCGTTGAGGATGACTTTCTGCTGGTCGGCCGGCAGCTGGTTGAACGGCACTTCCAGACTGAAGCCGTAATGCGACGCCAGCGAGCCGAGCATCTGGAAGTAATAGACGTTGCGCCTGTCCCAGCCGCGAATCGCCCCTTCGGCCAGGGTCAGCTCGCCATTGACCAGGCGCTTGATGTCGAAGAACTGCTTGACCCCCAGACCGTCGCAGGTCGGGCAGGCACCGGCCGGGTTATTGAAGGAGAACAGCTTGGGTTCCAGTTCGCTGATGGCGTGGCCACAGATCGGGCAGGCGAAGCGCGCGGAGAAGATGATTTCTTCGCCGGGTTCGTCGTCCATCGGCGCCACCAGGGCAATACCGTCGGCCAGCTTCAGCGCGGTCTCGAACGACTCGGCCAGGCGCTGCTGCAGGTCGGCACGGACCTTGAAGCGGTCGACCACCACATCGATCGAGTGCTTCTTCTGTTTATCCAGCTTCGGCAGCTCATCCAGCTCGTAGAGCTTGCCGTTGACCCGGGCGCGGACGAAGCCTTGGGCACGCAGTTCCTCGAAGACCGACAGGTGCTCGCCCTTGCGCTCGCGAATCACCGGCGCCAGCAGCATCAGCTTGCTGCCTTCCGGCTGGGCCAGCACCAGGTCGACCATCTGGCTGACGGTCTGGGCTTCCAGCGGGATGTCGTGATCCGGGCAGCGTGGCGTACCCACGCGTGCATACAGCAGGCGCAGGTAGTCGTAGATCTCGGTGATGGTGCCGACGGTGGAACGCGGGTTGTGCGAGGTGGATTTCTGTTCGATGGAAATCGCCGGCGACAAACCTTCGATGGTGTCGACGTCGGGTTTTTCCATCATCGACAGGAATTGCCGGGCATAGGCCGACAGCGACTCGACATAACGGCGCTGGCCTTCGGCGTACAACGTGTCGAACGCCAGAGACGATTTGCCGGATCCGGACAAGCCGGTGATGACGATCAGTTTGTCCCGTGGCAGGGTCAGGTCGATGTTCTTCAGGTTGTGGGTTCGGGCCCCACGAATCAGGATCTTGTCCAAAGTGGCCTCGCTCGGCGGGCGTCGAAAACGTAGGAGTATAAGGGCAAATACTGGATGGATGCACACTATCAAATGAGGTCTGTGCAGCCGTAGATGAAACCTGCGCGGCAAAGCGTCGCCATATACCCCGTCAATCGATCGGACTGGTAGAATCGCCGCCGGTTCACACGAGGTTTTTCCATGCATGATCCCCACAGCGAGCGCATGAGTGGCGCCGAGACCCGCGCGGCAAGCGGTCTGGCCCTGGTGTTCGCCTTCCGTATGCTTGGCATGTTCATGGTGTTGCCGGTCCTGGCGACCTATGGGATGGATCTGGCAGGAGCGACCCCGGCCCTGATCGGGTTGGCGATCGGCGCTTACGGCCTGACCCAGGCGATTTTCCAGATCCCGTTCGGGATCATTTCCGATCGTATCGGTCGTCGTCCGGTGATTTACCTGGGGTTGATCGTCTTTGCCCTGGGCAGTGTGCTGGCGGCCAACGCCGATTCGATCTGGGGCGTGATCGCCGGGCGCATCCTGCAGGGCGCCGGGGCGATTTCCGCAGCGGTCATGGCGCTGTTGTCGGACCTGACCCGCGAGCAGCACCGCACCAAGGCCATGGCCATGATCGGCATGACCATCGGCCTGTCCTTTGCCGTGGCCATGGTGGCCGGCCCGCTGCTGACCCGCGCTTTTGGTTTGTCCGGGCTGTTCTTCGCCACCGGCGGCATGGCGCTGCTGGGTATTTTCATCGTTGCCTTCATGGTGCCGCACTCGACCGGCCCGTTGCAGCACCGTGAGTCCGGGGTCGCGCGCCAGGCCCTGTTGCCGACGCTCAAGCATTCGGACCTGCTGCGCCTGGATCTTGGTATCTTCGTGTTGCACGCGATGCTGATGTCGAGCTTCGTCGCCTTGCCGCTGGCCCTGGTGGAAAAAGCCGGCCTGCCCAAGGAACAGCACTGGTGGGTCTACCTCACCGCGCTGTTGATCTCCTTCTTCGCCATGATCCCGTTCATCATCTACGGCGAGAAGAAACGCAAAATGAAACGAGTTCTGCTGGGCGCGGTCAGTACGCTGCTGCTCACCGAGCTATTCTTCTGGGAGTTCGGCGACAGCCTGCAGGCGCTGGTGATCGGCACGGTGGTGTTCTTCACCGCGTTCAACCTGCTGGAAGCTTCGCTGCCGTCGCTGATCAGCAAGGTTTCACCGGCCGGCGGCAAGGGCACGGCCATGGGGGTCTATTCCACCAGCCAGTTCCTCGGTTCGGCGCTGGGCGGCATTCTCGGCGGCTGGTTGTTCCAGCATGGCGGTTTGTCGGTTGTATTCCTGGGGTGTGCAGGACTTGCTGCCCTGTGGTTGGCCTTTGCTGTTACCATGCGCGAACCACCTTACGTGACGAGCCTGCGCTTGCCGTTATCGCCCGAAGCGATCCGCGAAGCCGGTCTGGTCGAGCGCCTGAAGGCCGTTGTTGGGGTAACAGATGCAGTGATGGTGGCCGAAGAAGCCGCCATTTACATCAAATTGGACACCGAATTATTGGATCGCGCGACCCTCGAGCAGCTGGTCAACCCAGCCCGATCGGCGTGCGAAGCCTAGGAGAACGTTATGGCCCGTGGGGTTAACAAAGTCATATTGGTCGGCACTTGCGGCCAGGATCCTGAAGTTCGCTACCTGCCTAACGGTAACGCCGTGACCAACCTGAGTCTGGCCACCAGCGAACAGTGGACCGACAAGCAGACCGGTCAGAAGGTCGAGAAGACCGAATGGCACCGTGTGTCGATGTTCGGCAAGGTCGCGGAAATCGCCGGCGAGTACCTGCGCAAAGGTTCGCAGGTCTACATCGAAGGCAAGCTGCAGACCCGCGAGTGGGAAAAAGACGGCATCAAGCGTTACACCACTGAAATCATCGTCGACATGCAGGGCACCATGCAGCTGCTGGGCGGCCGTCCACAGGGCGACCAGGGCCAGGGCATGGGCAACTCCGCGCCACGTCCACAGCAGTCGCGTCCACAGCCTTCGCAGGCGCCACAACGCGAATCGCGTCCAGCACCTCAGCAGTCCTCGCCGCAGCCGGCGCAGAACTTCGACGACAGCTTCGATGACGATATTCCGTTCTAAGAGAGCCCTCTCGGCAACGGCATGAAGAAAGCCCATAGCGTGCAAACGCTACGGGCTTTTTGCTTTCTATCTATTGCGAGTTCGCTGCTGGGGACGTTCAGTTGTTCCAGAGCCTCCAGCAAGGAGCGGCCCGACAGAATCAGCGGCTGCCCGCCAGAAACTCATCGGTGGACACCACGCTGGCGTAGGCAAACCCAAGGGACGATATGAACGCGGCGTGCACCTGGGCAGCCGGCACCACCACGCCGTTGAATTCGAGGTCGCGGGTGGCGCAGGCGTCATGGATCACCGTGACGTCGTAACCCAGGTCGGCGGCGGCGCGGGTGACGCCGTCGATGCACATATGGCTCATGCTGCCGACCACCACCAGTTGCTCGATACCCTGCTGGTCGAGAATGGTTTCGAGCTCGGTTTCGCGGAATGAGTTGACGAAATGCTTGAGCACCACCGGCTCGTCGGCCCGGTTGGTGACCTTGGCGTGCAGTTGCGCGCCGCTGGAGCCGGGGGTGAAGAACGGTGCGCTGTCGGAGGTGAATTCGTGGCGGATATGCACCACCTGCTGGCCGCTGTCACGGAAGGCCTGGATCAGCCGCGCGGCGTTGTCGGCGGCGGCTTCGACCCCGACCAGGGGCCACTTGCCGTTGGGGAAGTAGTCGTTCTGGATATCGACTACGATGAGCGCTTGCTTGGCCATGGGTGTTTCCTCTGAAGTAGTGGTTGGCTGTGGAGTCCAGTATTGGCTCCGGCAGGCCGGTCGAGGATTGGCCGCACCGACAATAGCAGGGGGAAAACTGACAATGGGTATGGAAAGCGCAGTCGCCGAACTGGGCGTGCTGATCTATCCCGGCGCACAGATGGCGGCGGTGCATGGCTTGACCGACCTGTTCGGGGTCGCCAACCGCATCGCCGCCGAACAATGCAGCGCGCAATTGCCGCTGTTGCGCATCAGCCACTGGCAGGCACAGGCCGACCAGGCGCCCGTGCGGGTGTACGACAGCCATCCTGGGGCTGACGGTCCGTTGCTGGCGGTGCTGATTCCACCTTCGGTAGCCGGTTTCTCCCAGGCGCAGGCACCGCTGGCGCTGACCCAATGGCTGCGCCAGCAACATGCCAAGGGCGCGACCCTGGGCGGGGTCTGTGTCGGCTCGATCCTGCTGGCCGAAAGTGGCCTGCTCGACGGCCGCAGCGCCACCACTCATTGGACCTCGGCGAAGCAGTTCGCCGAGCGCTACCCGAACATCCGTCTGAACGCCGACAAGCTGATCGTCGACGATGGCGACCTGATCACCACCGCCGGCCTGATGGCCTGGTCCGAACTGGGGTTGCGCATGGTCGACCGCCTGCTAGGCCCGAGCATCGCCAGCGGCACCGCGCGTTTCCTGGTGATCGAACACAGTGACAGCGCCAGCCAGTGCGGCAGCAACTTCGCGCCGATCCTCGGCCACGGCGATGCGGCGATCCTCAAGGTGCAGCACTGGCTGCAGGCCAATGGCGCGGTGGACGTTTCCCTTGCCATCATGGCGCAGCAGGCCGGGCTGGAGGAGCGCACCTTCCTGCGGCGCTTCCGGGCCGCCACCGGGCTCAAGCCCACCGAGTATTGCCAGCACCTGCGGGTGGGCAAGGCACGGGAAATGCTCGAATTCACCAACGGCACCATCGACCATATTGCCTGGACAGTCGGTTACCAGGACCCGGGGGCGTTCCGCGCCACCTTCAAGAAGATCACTGGGCTTGCGCCCAGCGAATATCGCGCGCGTTTCGGCGTGACGCCGCCAACACCGTTGGCGCGGGCGGAGCAGGACTGACCCCGCGGGTCGTGCAAGGTAAAACAGGCTCATTGCCAGCAGCTGTGCCACGGGCCGCTTATCCATGGGGGCATTGGCCCGCCCATACCCTGATCCAGTGTCGCAGCAGGCCTGTATCTCGATCCTGGTGGAGTGGGAGAGCGATTGGATAGGAGGACGGTGCACGGACTTTTGTCGCACTAGCCTCAACTGCCTTTGCGTGGCTTCTTCACGCGTAATGCCTTGGCCTTGGCTTCCACCAGCAGGTACATCAGCAACGCGATCAACAGCGGCAGGATGAAGTAGATCGCCCGGTAGGCGATCAACCCGGCCAGCAGGCTGCCGCGAGACACCTCATGTTGCAGCAGGGCGATAAACACCGCTTCCAGCACCCCGAGCCCCGCCGGAATATGGGTGATGACCCCGGCGATGCTGCTGATCAGCAACACCCCGAGCACCACCGGGTAATCGAGCTTGCTGGGCAGCAGGGTAAAGATCACCGCCGCCATCAGCGACCAGTTGAGCGCGCCCAGGGCCAGTTGCAACAGGGCCATGGGCAGCGAGGGCAGGTCGATCTCGACCCCGCGTATCGACCATTCGCGGCGTCGGGAAAACCGGCAGGCCGCCAGGTAAGCCACGCCCAGCGCCAGTAGCAGGACTCCCACGCCTTGCAAGGCATCGTTGCTGAGTTGCCAGCTGGGCGGCAGTTTCATCAGGCCGCTGGCGAACACCACGCCGGCCAGGGCCATGTAGCCGAACCAGTTGGTGGCCAGGCTCAGGCCGAGGATCTTGGCGATGTTGCCGGCGCTCACCCCGAGCCTGGAGTACAGCCGGTAGCGCATGGCGATCCCGCCGACCCAGGCGCTGAGGTTGAGGTTGAAGGCGTAGCTGATGAACCCCACCGGCAGGATCTGCCGCCAGCCGAGGTTCTGCCGGATGTAGGTGCGGCCGATCAGGTCGAAGCAGGCGTAGACCAGGAAGCTGGCCAGGGTCAGGCCCGCGGCGATGATCAGGGTGCGCACCTTGAAGTCGGCCAGGGTGCCGAGCACTTCGCTCCAGTCGATGCGCCGGGCCAGCAGGGTGAACAGCAGGATCAGCAGCAGGAAGAAGGCGGCGGTCAGTGGTTTCTTCAGGCGTTGCCAGCGCGACCGGGAGTGCGAGGCGGCGGGCGTCGAGCCATGGGCGTCAGTGCGGCTCATGACGCGAGTCCTGCCGGGTGTCGGCCTGGCCGAAGGGCTTCAATTGCGGCTTGTGCGCGGGCAGCCAGCCGGCCCAGGCCGGGAAATGACGCAGGACGTGGAACACCAGGAAACCCACGGTCAGGCGCCATAAGCGGCCACGCCCGGAGCCCTTGGCCGGCATGGCCTGGCAGTGGTCGCGGCTGAGCCGGTCGAGGCGCTCGAACAGGTCGCGATTGAACGCCCGGTCGCGGATCAGCACATTGGCTTCCAGGTTCAGCGACAGGCTCAGCGGGTCGAGATTGCTCGAGCCCACGGTGCTCCAGTCGTCGTCCACCAGCGCCACCTTACCGTGCAGCGGCCGCTCGCAATATTCGTAGATGGTCACGCCATCCTTGATCAGGTAGTCGTAGAGCATGCGTGCCGCCAGCCTGGCCACCAGCATGTCCGGTTCGCCTTGCAGGATCAGCCGCACCTCGACGCCACGGCGCGCGGCGTTGCGGATCTCGCGCAGCAGCCGATAGCCGGGGAAGAAGTAGGCATTGGCGATCACCACCCGCTGCCGGGCCCCGCGCAGCACCAGGCGATAGACCTCTTCGATATCGCTGCGGTGCTGGCGGTTGTCGCGATAGACCAGTCGTACCTGGCCGTCATGGTCGGTCAGGGCCAGCTCCGCGCGACGCTGCCGGCGGCGTTGCCACCAGTAGCGGGCGCGGGCCGGGCGGTCGCCTTGCAGCAGGGCGAAATGGTGGATATCCACCACCGCCGGCCCCTGGATCTCTACCGAGTAATCCTGTTTGGCCTGGGGACCGAAATCGGCCAGGTGATCGGCGGAGAAGTTGATCCCGCCGACAAAGGCGATGGCGCCGTCGACCACCACTATCTTGCGATGCAGGCGGCGGAACCAGTTGGTGCGCACCCCGAAAATCGGCTGCGCCGGATCGAATATCTGCAAGCGCACCCCGGCGTTGCTCATGGCGGCAAGGAACTCGGTGCTCAATTCGCCGCAACCGAAGCCGTCCAGGCTGACGGTGACCCGCACCCCGCGCTGTGCTGCCTCGATCAGGATGCGGTGCAGCTCATGGCCGACCTTGTCCTCGAAGAGGATGAAGGTCTCCAGCAGGATCTCGTTCTGCGCTTGGCGCAGGACTTCGAACACCCGGGGGAAATACGCCTCGCCATTTTCCAGCAGCACCACCCGGTTGTTGCTGTGCCAGCCGTATTCGAGGTCCATCCGTGGCGGTTCGTGGGCCAGTCCCGCATCGGGCAGGCTGTCCACCGTGGTTTTTTCCAAGGGCATGTCGTTCATAGCTCGACCTCGACCGACAGCGGTGCGTGATCGGAGAGATGGGACCAGGGATGGGTGTCCAGTACCTGGGGGCGGTGGACCTTCAGGTGACGCACGTAGATCCGGTCCAGCCGCAGCAGGGGCAGGCGCGCGGGGAAGCTGCGCGCCGGTTTGCCGTGCTGGCTGACAAAGGCCTCCCGCAAGCCGCTGGGCGCGAGCCGCGCATCGGCGCGTAGCCGCCAGTCGTTGAAGTCGCCGGCGACGATCAAGGGCGCGTCGGCGGGCAGCTCGGCGATCAGTTGCAGTAGCAGGTCCAGCTGTTGCTGGCGATGGCTTTCGCGCAACCCCAGATGCACGCAGATGGCATGCACTTCCAGGGCATCGCCGGGCAGGCGCAGCACGCAATGCAGCAGGCCGCGGCTCTCGTGCCCGGACAGGGAGATGTCGAGGTTGTCGTAGCGAATGATCTGGAATTTCGACAGCAGCGCATTGCCGTGGTCGCCCGCCGGGTACACCGCGTTGCGTCCATAGGCGAACTGCGGCCAGATGCTGTCGGCGAGGAACTCGTATTGCGGCATGCTCGGCCAGTTGTTGTAGCGCTGTGGATGCTGGTCGTGGGCGCCGTGAACCTCCTGCAGGAACACCACATCGGCTTCCACGCTGCGCACGGCTTCGCGCAGTTCGGGCAGGATGAAGCGCCGGTTCAGGGCGGTGAACCCCTTGTGGGTATTGACCGTCAGTGCGGTGAAGCGGCGCGCGGTGACAAGCTCCAGCGCGGACGGCGGGCTGTTGGCCGACTCGTCATGGCTCATGGCAGCACCCCTGGCGGGGCGGGTTCGCCGGGCGCTGTCGCCAGCGTCTTGTCGAGCCCGAAGCGTTGCAGCAACCGACGGGCGTCGAAGGGCGCGCGGACCTTGAGGTCATTGTCGAAATAGCAGAACACCTCTCGGCTCTTGCGCGCCCTGGGGGTGTGCCGGGCGTCGATCAGCCGGGCATCGGCGGGTTGCTTGCCGCTGTGCCAGGCCTCGATCCGGTCGCCCCAGCGCTTCAGGGCCTGGGGCGTGTAGCCGCTGGCGTACAGCTCCTTGTCACCATGCAACCGCAGGTAGACGAAATCGCCGGTCAGGTCCTCGCAACAGGGCCACTTGCCGGCGGTGTCGGCTACCACCAGCGCCACACCGTGCTGGCGCAGCAGGTGGGTGAATTCGGGCACGGCAAAGCTCTCATGACGGATTTCCACGGCATGGCGCATGGCCTTTTTGCCGTAGACCTTGGTGCTGGCCTGGCCGTTCAGGCGTGGTTCGTGCTGACGGGCGAGGGCGGCGGCCTGTTCGGTATCGGCAGGCAATTGCTGAAGAAAGGCGCCGAACAGCTCGGCGTCGAACTGGAAGCTCGGCGGAAACTGCCAGAGGATCGGTCCGAGCTTGCTCTTGAGCTCCAGCACCCCCGAGGCGAAGAAGTTGGCGATCGGCTGGTGCACATCCCGCAGCCGCAGGATATGGGTGATGTAGCGCGGCGCCTTGACGCTGAACACGAAGTCCTTGGGGGTATCGGCATACCAGTCGGCATAACGGTCGGGGGTCTGCAGCGCGTAGAACGAACCGTTGATTTCGATGCTGTTGACCGCGCGCGAAGCGAATTGCAGCTCGCGCTTGTGCGTCAGCCCCTCGGGGTAGAAGTCTCCGCGCCAGGGCTTGTAGCGCCAGCCGGAAATACCGATATGAATCGCCGCCATGTCCGCTCCCGTCTCAGGGGCTTCGAACCGCCTCTGTCTTTTGATGACTGCCCGGCTGACAGGAAAGTTTCGGTCTTCCTACGGACGGCACTTTCCATCCTGTAGGAGCGAGCTTGCTCGCGAGCAGCCGCCAAACCAGCCTCCGCGCTGGTTCAGGCCAACCGCTATCTACCACTCCCCAAGTAAACGCGACCCTTTACGACCGGACATAAAAAAACGCAGCCGGTCAGGGCTGCGTTTTTCTGGTTGGGCGCTGCTGGCGGGCTCAGTGCCCGACCACCATCCGTCTCGAACCCTCGGCCGGCTCGGCGTACACCGGGCCGAGGCGATCCAGGCGACCACTCCAGGCGGTCAGGGCCAGGGCGCCCAGCACCACCAGGCCACCTATCCAGGCGGTGTGGATCAGCCCCAGGTGGGCGACGATCAGGCCGCCACCCCAGGCGCCGCCGGCGATGCCGAGGTTGAAGGCCGCGATGTTCAGGCCCGAGGCCACGTCTACCGCTTGCGGAGTGTGGTGTTCGGCCTGGCGTACCACGTAGACCTGCAGGCCCGGTACGTTGCCGAAGGCCACGGCGCCCCACACCAGCACGGTGGCCAGTGCCAGCCACGGGTTGCCGGCGGTGAAGGTGAGCAGCAACAGCACGCCGGCCAGCAGGGCGAAGATGAGCTTCAAGGCGCTGATCGGGCCGCGCTTGTCCGCCAGCTTGCCGCCCCAGATGTTGCCCACGGCGACCGAGATCCCGTAGACCAGCAGCACCAGGCTGACGGTGCTGGCGCTGAAGCCGGAAATGTCCTGGAGAATCGGCGCGAGGAAGGTGAAGGCGATGAACGAGCCGCCGTAGCCCACCGCGGTCATGGCGTACACCAGCAACAGGCGTGGTTGTTTCAGCACTTGCAGTTGCTGCAGCAAGGACGCCGGTTTGCTGTGGGCGATGTTTTTCGGCACGTAGATCAGGCTGCCGATAAAGGCGATCACACCCAGGGCGGATACCGCGAGGAAGGTTTCGCGCCAGCCGAAATGCTGGCCGATAAAGGTCCCCAGCGGCACGCCGGTGACCAGGGCCACGGTCAGCCCGGTGAACATGATGGCAATCGCGCTGGCGGCTTTTTCCTTGGGCACCAGGCTGGTGGCGATGGTCGAGCCGATGGAGAAGAACACGCCGTGGGCCAGGCCGGTGACGATGCGCGCCAGGACCAGGGACTCATAGCTGGGCGCTTGCCAGGCCAGCAGGTTGCCGAGGGTGAACAGCACCATCAGCGACAGCAGCAACAGTTTGCGCGGGACCTTGCCGGTCAGCGCGGTGAGCACCGGCGCGCCGACGGCGACTCCCAGGGCGTACAGACTGACCAACAGCCCGGCGGACGGCAGGCTGACGCCGAGATCGGCGCCGATGGTAGGTAACAGGCCAACGATGACGAACTCGGTCGTCCCGATGGCGAAGGCGCTGAGGGTCAGCGCGAGCAAGGCAATGGGCATGGCTGCAACTCCAGTGGATTCGATAATGGAGCGCAGTGTCCGGATTCGACTCGTGCGGAAAAATGGCGGTTTCGGTATTTGATATTTGACCTGCGAGCAAATATCGAATGACGGCAGGCTTCTGCAGAAGCGAAGCTTGCTCGCGATAAGTCCGGCGCGATGTACCAGGCAGCCCGCGGCCCGATGTCAGTGGCGAATCAACCGGGTCCGCAACTCAAGGCTGGCCTGCGGCTCAAGCTCCAGCCAGAAATGCTGTTTGCCGGCGATCTCGGCGGCCGCGGGCAGGCCGTCGCGGTACACCAGCCGGTTGCCGGCCAAGGCCGGGACCTTCTGCCCAGGCAGCAGGGTGCCGGCGAGGTTCAGTGGGTCGACGCCACACACCGCGATCAGGCTGCCATCCAGCGGGCGTCGGCGAACTTCACGCAACAGGGCGATGGCCTCGGGCAGAGCGAATTGCTCGCCGGCCAGGCCGCTGACAAAACGCCCGCCGCGGATTTCGCCGCGGGCCTCCAGCCGATGGAAAGTGCGTAGCAGTTCGCGCCAGCTCGGCAGCCAGTCGGCCTCGCGCTCCAGCAGGCGCCAGAACACCACGCCATAACGCCGCAACAGGGTCATGGCGATGTGTTCCAGGGTGTCCGGCGGGATTGCCTGCGCATGGCTGCCGACGCTCTCCAACACCCGCGACGGGCGCCGCAGCAGGGCCCAACGCCCCGCATCGTCCATGCCGCCGACCAGGGCTCCGCGCCCGCGCCGGCTGCTGCGGGCCTGGCGCTTGCTGGCCGGGGTGATCAAGGCGCGCAGGCCGGCAAAGCTGTCGGCATTCACCAGCCCGGCGGCCACCAGTTCCTGCAGGGCGATTTCCAGTTCGGTGCGCAGAACATGGGCTTCGTGCTGTAACTCATCGAAGAACAAGGCGCCGTGCTGGCTCAGGGCTTCATGGACCTTTTGCGCCTTGGGCGACAGCTCGCTGCTGTCGGGCTGCGCGCCGAGCCCGCTCCACAGCGCGACCTGGCTGCGGGGCAGCAACACGATCGGCGTGTTGCGCAAGGTTGTACCAGCGGTTTTATGCGGCGCGCTGAGGCGGCTCCAGACCACCTTGCCGTTGCGGCACAGCTCATCCAGCCAGGTGGCGGAGTAATCCTTGACCCGCGCCGGCAGCAGGTCGCTGTCCCAGGCGCCGGCCGCGGCGGCATAGCCCTCGAACTGGACGACCGTCTGCGCCAGCATGGCGCTGCCCTGGCCCTGGGTGGCGCTGGACAGGTGCTGCCAGTCGAACAGAAAACGCATCAAGTCCTGCAGCGACACCGGTTCGATTTCCCGGCGCAGGCGTTTGACGGTGTAGCGATGAATCCGCGCCAGCAGATGCCGTTCGCACCATTCCTCCCGGGCTTCGCCGGGGCTGAAGCGGCCGCGCAGCACATAACCTTCACGCTCCAGTTTTGCCAGGGCCTGGGCGACCTCGTTGGCGCTCAGGCCCAGGGGCGTGGCGATGCTCTCCAGCGGCAAGGGGCCGAAGCCACTGAGTCGGGCTCGAATCACCTCCACCACCGCCTCATCCCGCTGCCATCGCTCATCGAAGCCGGGCGGAGCTTCCAGGACCGGTTGCAGCGGCGCCTGTGGATAAACCGCCCGCAGGCAGCCCAGGCGCTCGACGGCCAGCCACAGGGCCTGTTCGCCGCCGATCTGCAACCGGCCGGCGCGGCCGCTGTCCGCCAGGGCTTGCAGCCAGTCGGTCCACCGCGGGTTGGCCTGGGCCTCGTGTTCGCCGATGCAGGCCAGGCTCATCAGCGCTTCATGCATTTCATCCGGGTTGCCGGGGGCGGGCCAGGCCTCTTCGCGTACCGACTCGATGGCCTCGGCATCCAGGGCGCCAAGGTCGTCGCTGGATTCTGGGTCGCTCCAGCGGCGGCTGAGCACGGCCTGGGTCCGGCGTTCCTCCAAAGGTGCATCGTCAAGGAAGGTGTATGGCTTGGCGCTGAGAATTTCCGCGGCCAGGGGCGAGGGCGCCGGCAGGTCGCGGCTGATCAGGCGCAACTCGCCGCGTTCCATGCGCCGCAACAGCTTCAGCCAGCCCTCGCTGTCCATGGCTTCGTGCAGGCAGTCGTCCAGGGTCTGCTCCACTAGCGGGTGGTCGGGGATCTGCCGTTCGCCGGCGAGGTTCTCCAGGCAGGCGATCTGGTCGGGAAACACGCTGGCGATCAGGTCTTCGCTTTTCATCCGCTGGATCTGCGGCGCCACCTTGCGCCCGCCGACAAAGCGCGGCAGCGCCAGGGCCACCCCGGCGTTCCAGCGCCAGCGCACGCCGAATAGCGGCGCATCCAGCACGGCCTGGATCAGGATGTGTTCGGCGCTGTTGCTGTGCAGGTAACGCCAGACCTCGTCCAGCTCGAAACTGTGGCTGGTGGACAGCGACAGCACGATGGCGTCTTCGCTGGCGGCGGCCTGCAATTCGAAGTTGAAGGTGCGGCAGAAGCGCTTGCGCAGCGCCAGGCCCCAGGCGCGATTGATCCGGCTGCCGAACGGCGTGTGGATCACCAACTGGGTGCCGCCGGACTCATCGAAAAAACGCTCCATGATCAGCGTGTCCTGGGACGGCAGCGCGCCCAGGGCCTGGCGCGCGCGGGCCAGGTAGTCGACCAGTTGTTCGGCGCTGGCGGTGTCCAGGCCAAGGCTGTCGCCCAGCCAGTCGAGGGCCGGCTGCAATTGGCCGGGGGTGGCGCCGAGCAGTTCGTCGAGCCGGGCCAGCAGGCGCGCCACGGCAAACGACAGTTCGGCGCTGCGCCCGGGGGCTTCGCCGAGCCAGAACGGAATGGTCGGCGGTTGGCCGTGGGCGTCCTCGACCCGCACCCGGCCGGTTTCCACCCGCAGAATGCGGTACGAGGTGTTACCCAGCTGAAACACATCGCCGGCGATGCTTTCCACCGCGAAGTCTTCGTTGACGCTACCGATATTCAGCGCCTGGGGCTCTAGCAGCACGGCGTAGTCGGCGTTGTCGGGGATGGTGCCGCCGCTGGTCACCGCCGTCAGTTGGCTGCCCCGGCGGCCGCGCAGGCTGCGATTGACGGCATCGCGATGGAGATAGGCGCTGCGAATGCCCTGGCGACCGTTGTAGCCCTCGGCGAGCATGCGCAGCAGCGCCTGGAAATGCCCTTCGTCGAGGTCGCTGTAGGGCGAGGCGCGGCGGATCATTTCCAGCAGCGGCTGCTCCT
This sequence comes from Pseudomonas sp. GW460-12-10-14-TSB1, assembly GCF_017349775.1. NCBI lineage: Bacteria > Pseudomonadati > Pseudomonadota > Gammaproteobacteria > Pseudomonadales > Pseudomonadaceae > Pseudomonas > Pseudomonas sp. GW460-12-10-14-TSB1. Next base: position 29,813 of record NZ_JACNAC010000027.1, on the reverse strand, counting down.
GCCATTCCTGGTTGCTGACTTCGGCGACGATCTGCTGCGCCAGCACATCCAGCGGCGCCCTGGGGATCTGCAGGGTGTCGAGTTCGCCGCGGTGCACGCAGTCGAGCAGGGCGGCGCATTCGATCAGGTCGTCGCGGGTCAGGGCGAACAGCCGGCCCTTGGGCGTGCCGCCGACCTGGTGCCCGGAGCGCCCGACCCTTTGCAGGAAAGCCGAGATCGAGCGCGGCGAGCCGATCTGGCACACCAGGTCGACATCGCCGATATCGATGCCAAGCTCCAGCGAGGCGGTGGCGATCAGCACCTGCAGGTCGCCGCGCTTGAGGCGCTGTTCGGCGTCCAGGCGAAACTCCTTGGCCAGGCTGCCATGGTGGGCGGCCACCGCATCCTTGCCCAGACGCTCGCTCAGATGGCGACTCAGACGTTCCGCCAGACGCCGGGTGTTGACGAACACCAGGGTGGTACGGTGTTCCCGCGCCAGCTCGGCGATACGTTCGTAGACCAGCTCCCAGGCGTCGTTGGCCATGACCGCCGACAGCGGCACGGGCGGCACTTCGATGGCCAGGTCCCGGGGCCGGGCGTGGCCGATGTCGACGATCTCGCAGGGGCGTTCATGACCCACCAGAAAGCGCGATACCGCTTCGATGGGCTTCTGCGTGGCCGACAGGCCGATGCGCGTCAGCGGCTCGCCGCACAGCGCTTGCAGGCGCTCCAGGCTCAACGCCAGGTGGCTGCCGCGCTTGCTGGCGGCGATGGCGTGGATCTCGTCGACTATCACCGTGCGGGTGCTGGCGAGCATCTGCCGGCCAGAGCCTGAGCCCAGCAGCACATACAGCGATTCGGGGGTGGTCACCAGGATATGCGGCGCGCTCTTGCGCATGGCGCTGCGGTCTTTTTGCGGGGTGTCGCCGGTGCGCACCGCGGTGCTGATGCGCAATTGCGGCAGGCCCATGCGTTCGAGCTGTTGGGTAATCCCGGCCAGCGGGTCCTGCAGGTTGATCTGGATATCGTTGCTCAGGGCCTTGAGCGGCGAGACGTACACCACCAGGGTCTGATCCGGCAGCGTGCCGCCGTTTTCCAGGCCGCGATGAACCAGCTCGTCGATCACCGCGAGGAAGGCGGTCAGGGTCTTGCCCGAGCCGGTGGGCGCGGCGATCAGCGTCGAGCGGTGCTGGCGGATCAGCGGCCAGGCCCGGGCCTGGGCGACGGTCGCCGCGGGGAAGCAGCTGTTGAACCAGGCGCTGACCGCGGGGTGGAAACCCGGCAGGGCGTTGGCGGGGATCTGGGGAAGGTTCATGCACAACGTTATGCGACCGCCGGGGCGAAGTTGCAAGTCTGCCTTGTAGCCGCTGCCGCGGCCTGCAACCGGTTATGTAGCCCCGCAAACCCGTGAGTGCGGGACTCCAGGCAGCCCTGGCACGGGCAGCGCGTTCAATCGCCGCTGGCGCCAGCAGCTATAAAGAACGGTGTGGTTTGCCGCGTTGCACTTTCTCAGTGACGGTTGCGCCGGAAACCCGCAAAATGCAACGATTCTGAGCAATATTCATGGCCAAGCCCGCGGGGCTGGCCGATTCAAACCATCGTTCCGAACAGATTGGGCCTGCTGACTCTATGCGAATGCGCCTTATGTTACTGGGCGGCGGAAATGCCCTTGGGCAGGCGCTGATTCGCCTCGGTGCAGAGGAAGACATCGGTTTCCTCGCCCCCCGTCCGCCGCAAGACGGCTGGGATGCCGCGAGCCTGACGCAACTGCTCGACGACACCCGTCCGGATGCCTTGATCAACCTTGCCTACTACTTCGACTGGTTCCAGGCGGAGAGTGTCCCCGAGGCCCGTCTGGCCGGCCAGGAACGGGCGGTCGAGCGGCTTTCCGAGCTGTGTCAGCATCACAACATCATTCTTCTGCAGCCTTCCAGCTACCGCGTGTTCGACGGTTCGCGGGCCACCGCCTACAGCGAAAAAGACGAACCTGTACCGCTGGGCTTGCGTGGCCAGGCCTTGTGGCGGATCGAGCAGAATGTGCGCGCCACCTGCCCGCAGCATGTGCTGCTGCGTTTCGGCTGGCTGCTGGATGACAGCGCCGACGGCACCCTGGGGCGTTTCCTGGCGCGTGCCGAGCAACCTGAAGAACTGCTGCTGGCCGATGACCGCCGGGGCAACCCGACACCGGTGGACGACGCCGCCCGGGTGATCATCTCCGTGCTCAAGCAACTCGATTGCGCCGCGCCGCTGTGGGGCACTTACCACTACGCCGGCCATGAGGCGACCACGCCGCTGGCGCTGGGCCAGGCGATCCTCACCGAGGCCCGCAGCTTGCATCCGTTGGCCATCGAGGCGCCAACCGCCCAGGCTCACGCCGCCCGGCCGGACGCCGCCGAAGAACCGCAACACGCGGTGCTGGCCTGCAAAAAAATTCTGCACACCTTCGGGATCAAGCCACGTGCCTGGCGCGCGGCACTCCCGGCTCTACTGGATAGGTTTTATCGTCATGGCTGATGGCCCAATTCTGATCACCGGCGGTGCCGGTTTCATCGGTTCGCACCTGACCGACGCTTTGCTCGCCAAGGGCTACTCGGTGCGGATCCTCGACGATCTGTCCACTGGTAAACCAGGCAACCTGCCGCTGGATAACCCGCGGGTCGAACTGATCGAAGGCGATGTCGCCGATGCGGCCCTGGTGGCACAGGCCATGAGCGGTTGCCGTGCAGTGGCGCATCTGGCGGCGGTCGCTTCGGTGCAGGCATCGGTTGATGACCCGGTGCGTACCCACCAGAGCAACTTCATCGGCACCCTCAACGTCTGCGAAGCCATGCGCCAGGCCGGGGTCAAGCGTGTGCTGTTCGCCTCCAGCGCGGCGGTCTATGGCAACAACGGCGAGGGCGAGTCGATCGACGAAGACACGCCCAAGGCGCCACTGACGCCTTATGCGTCGGACAAGCTGGCCAGCGAGTACTACCTTGATTTCTATCGCCGCCAGCATGGCCTGGAGCCGGCGATCTTTCGCTTCTTCAACATCTTCGGGCCGCGCCAGGATCCGTCCTCGCCGTACTCCGGGGTCATCAGCATCTTTTGCGAGCGCGCGCAGAAAGGCCTGCCGATCACCGTATTCGGCGATGGCGAGCAGACCCGCGATTTCATGTATGTCGAAGACCTGGTGGACGTGCTGGTGCAGTCCCTGGAGATGCCGCAGCTGGAAGTCGGCGCGGTGAATATCGGCCTGAACCAGGCCACCACCCTCAAGCAATTGCTCGAGGCCCTGGGCGAGGTGGTGGGGCAGTTGCCTCCGATCAGCTACGGCCCGGCGCGTTCGGGGGACATTCGCCATTCGCGGGCGAACAACCAGCGCCTGTTGCAGCGCTTCAAGTTCCCCGAGCCGACTCCGATGAGCGTCGGGCTGGCACGTTTGCTGGGCCTCTGAGCTTTCCCCCAGCCATGAAAAAAGGCGCCTTTGCAGGCGCCTTTTTTTATCTGGCCGATTTAGAACTTGTAGCCCAGGCCGACCATGTAGACCCATGGATCGACGTCCACATCGACCTTGGCCCGGGTGCCGCCGGCGACTGCGTTGTTGTCCACGTAGGCGGTGGTGTCGATGTCGACGTAGCGCACCTGGGCGTTGATCATCACGTTGTCGGTCAGCATGTAGTCGGCACCGACCTGCCAGGCCAGGCCCCAGGAGTTCTTCGCCCGGAAATTGTCGAAACCGGCGGCGCTGGCGCGGCTGCCGACGTGCTCGTCATAGATCCAGGTGTAGTTGATACCGGCACCCACGTAAGGCTGGAAGGCAGCCTTGTGGTCGAACGGGTAGTAGACCAGGCTCAGGGTCGGCGGCAGGTGCTTGAGGGTGCCGAGCTTGCCGTTGGCGGCGTCCAGCGCGGTGCCCTTGAGCTTCACATCATGCTCGAACGGAGTGGCCGCGAGCAGTTCGATGCCGAGGTTGTTGGTCAGCATGTAGGCGAAGTTCAGGCCCAGTTGGGTGTCGCTGCTCATGGTCGCCTTGCCGCCGAGGTTGGCGCCGGCCAACGGGCCGCGGTCGACCTTGACGTCGCCGCTGTCGGCTTTCGGATTGACGGTGATGGCACCGGCGCGAACGATGATGTCGCCCGCTTCGTGGGCGTGGGCGATCGGGGCGGCGAGCGCGAGCGCGAACAGGGAGGCGCTGAGCAGGGACTTGTGCATGGGAGCTCCAAAGGACGATTCGAGTTGGCTAGGTCCAATGGTAAGGATCGTCAAGGAACAGGCTTTGACTCAGCTCAATGAAAACCGGATCAGCGTGGGAGCGAGGCGCTCGGGGGGCGCTCCGGGCGCTTTGGAATCGATCGCGAGCAAGCTCGCTCCTACATGAACAATGCAGTTCCCTGTAGGAGCGAGCTTGCTCGCGATGAGGTCATGTACGGCACTGCAGAACCGGTGGTTTCACTCCTGCAATTCGTACACGTAGATCTTCTGCGCCTCCATCTGGTAACCCGCGTCGGCGATTTCGCTGGTGGATGCCTTGACCTGCATCGGCCCTTCGATCCAGTACGGCTGATACAGCTCGTCGAGCTTCACGCCGACCTCGCTTTTCACGTGCACGATCTGGTTCGACGGCGGTGGCGGCACGTGGATGCAGGCGCCGAAATACGGCACCAGCAGAAACTCTGTAGTGCGGCCTTCCTCACTGACTTCCAGCGGCACTATGTAGCCGGGCAGGCGCACTGACAGGCCGTCCAGGCTCTGCACCACCGGGGCGTTGGGCATGTCCTGCTTGGCCGCCGGGGCGGACTCGGCGGCCAGGGCGTCGCCCATCTGCGACAGGTCGTGCAGCGGCTTCATGTTCGGCACTTCCGCCGGCGCGTCCGGCGGGATCATTTCCGACCAGGCCAGGTCCCGGGGTTCGGCGGCCCATAGCGGCAGGGCGACCAGCATCAACAGCGCAAGCAGGGCACGGGGCATGCCGGAGCTCCTCATAACCAGAGTTCCTCATAAACGGATGGACAGGCCATCGGCCAGCGATTGTCGGTAGGCGCGCCAGGCCGGCACGCTGCCCATCAGCAGGGCGGCGATCAGGATACCGCCGAGCAGCGTCCACTCATACTCGCTCGGCCAGGACAGCGGCAGGTACAGGCCGTAGGTCGACTGCACATAACCCTGGGCCAGGGCTATGCCCAGGTACAGCAGGCCCAGCCCGGCAAGCACGCCGAACAGCGCCAGGGCGAAGGCTTCCAGCACCAGCAAGGTCGCGATATGCCAGGGGCGGGCGCCGACCGAACGCAGGATCGCCATTTCCCGGCGGCGCTCGTTGAGGCTGGTGAGGATCGCCGTGAGCATGCCGATCAGTCCGGTCAGCACCACGAACAACGACACCACGAACAAGGCCTTTTCCGCAGTGCCCATCAGGCTCCACAGCTCCTGCAGGGCGACCCCGGGCAGGATCGCCAGCATCGGTTCGCCGCGGTATTCGTTGATCTCGCGCTGCACGGCGAAGGTGGCGATCTTGCTGTTCAGGCCGAGCATGAAGGCGGTGATCGCTTGCGGCGTCAGGTCCATGTTGCGCGCCTGGTCGGCGCTGATGCGGCCGTTGCCCTGGGCCGGCACGCCGTTGTGCCAGTCGATGTGGATCGCCTCCATGCCGCCGAGGCTGATGTGCAGCGTGCGGTCCACCGGGGTGCCGGTGCGCTTGAGGATGCCGACCACGGTGAAGGGTTTGTCGTCGTGTTTGACCAGGCTGATGGCCGCCACGCCGTGGGCCAGCACCAGTTTGTCGCCGAGCTTGTAATGCAGGGCCTCGGCGACTTCGGCGCCCAGCACCACTTCGAACGGATCGCTGGCGAACTCGCGGCCGCTGGCCAGTTGCAGGTTCTGCTGGTGGCCGTACTGGTAATGCTCGAAGTAGGCCTCGGTGGTACCCATCACCCGGTAGCCGCGATGGGAGTCACCGAGGGAAATCGGGATCGCCCATTTCACTTTCGGGCTATTGGCGAAGTGCTCGAAGCTGTCCCAGCGAATGTTGTTGGTGGCGTTGCCGATGCGGAACACTGAGTACAGCAGCAGGTTCACCGAACCGGAGCGGGCGCCGACGATCAGGTCGGTGCCGCTGATGGTGCTGGCGAAGCTGGCGCGGGCTTCGGTGCGCACCCGTTCGACCGCCAGCAGCAGGCAGACCGACAGGGCGATGGCGAAGGCGGTGAGGATCGCGGTGAAGCGGCGGTTAGCCAGGCTGGCCATGGCTAGACGGAACAGATACATCTCAGACCTCTGCGGGCGTGGCGGCGCGATTGAGTTCGGCCAGCGACAGGTTGCGATCGAACAGCGGCGCCAGGCTTTGGTCGTGGCTGACGAACAGCAGGCTGGCCCCGGCCTCGCGGCATTCGGCGAACAGCAGGCGGATAAAGGCTTCGCGGGCGTCGTAGTCCAGCGCCGAGGTGGGTTCGTCAGCGATCACCAGTTCCGGCTGGCCGATCAGCGCGCGGGCGGCGGCGACCCGTTGTTGCTGGCCGATGGACAGCGAGTCGGCGCGGCGGCCGAGCAGGCTGGGGTCTTTCAGCCCCAGGTGGGCGAGCAGGGTGGCCGCTGCCTGGTCGACACTGCCGTGGCGCTGTACGGCGCGGCCGGCGCGCAATTTGGAGAAGTGGCAGGGCAACTCGACATTCTCGCGCACCGAGAGAAACGGCAGCAGGTTGAACTGCTGGAAGATGTAGCCGGTGTGATCGACCCGGAAGCGGTCGCGGGCGCCGGCGGAGAGCTCGGTCAGTTCCTGGCCCAGCAGGCGGATGCTGCCGCGGTCGGGTTTCTGCACGCCACCGAGCAGGCCGAGCAGGGTGGTCTTGCCGCTGCCGCTGGGGCCCTTGAGGAATAGCGTTTCACCCGCTTCCAGGCGAAATGCCGGGATATCCAGCAACTGCGGATGGCCGGGCCAGCTGAAGCCCAGGTCGGACAGTTGGATCAGTGCTTGGGTCATGGGCATGGGGTCATGAGTGAGTGCTTATGTAGGAGCGAAGCTTGCTCGCGATGGCGGTTGTCCGGCTTGCATGATCCGTTGGCCGTAATATCGCCATCGCGAGCAAGCTTCGCTCCTACAGGATTGGGTGAGTCAGAACTTCAGGCTGGCGGCCTTGGAGGTCGCTTCCACGCCTTGCTGACCACTTGGCGAGATGAGTTGTACCTGAATTTTCTGGGTGGCGGGGAAGGTCTTGAACACCCCGGCCAGATCCAGGCTTTTCAGCGCGCCCGGCGTGGCACAAGTGAACTGGTAGTGCGCATGGATCTCGCTGTGCTCGTGGTGATGTTCGTGGCCGTCGGCATCCTTGGCTTTGTCATGGTCTTCGTCGTGATCCTCTGGCTTGTCGCCGAACAGCGGGCTTTCCAGTTCCTGCTGCGCCACCACGCAACCGGCGGCGGGCGGCAGGCTGAACAGCGCCAGGGGTTTTTCCAGCTGGGCCCGCACGGCGGCGACCTTGGCCTTGTCCGCGTCGGTGCTGGCAGCGTGCTCGAAACCCACCAGGTTCATCGCCGGGCTCTCCAGTTCCAGCTCCAGGGTCTGGCCGTCCAGCGCCGCGTTCAGGCGGGCCACGCCATGCTCGTGAGCGCCGAGGCTGCCGTGCTCATGGTCGTGGTCGTGTTTTTCGGCCGCATGAGCGATGGCCAGGGGCAACAGAGCGAACGGCAGGGCGAGCAGCAGACGACGCATGGCAAGTCTCCGGGAGCGAACATGAAAAAAATGTTATGTAATCTTATAACAAGAGTGGCGAGAGTTTGACCGCCTGCTTGGCGTTGCGCAAGACGCGTGGGAGCATGCTCGTCAGAAATATTCGGGAGCAGAGCGATGGTGCGGATTCGAGGAAGCATCGGCGAATGGCCGGTGGATTTGACCCTGGAACTGGACGAGGCCGACTGGGATCAGTTGAGTGCCCGGTTGGGGGCGCCGTTGCCGACGGCCAAGGCCGAAAGCGGCGCGCCTGTGGCCAAGCCGGTGAGCCAGGATGATGCGCTGTGGCAGATCGCCAGGGACTTGCTGCGCAAGGCCGGGCAATTGAGCGGCCCGGACCTGCTGGAGCAACTGGAAGGCCTGACCGGCAGCGCCGCAGCGGGCAAGCGCCTGTTGGTGCGCCTGCGCCATAGCGCACAGGTCAAGGTGGTGAGCGGCGGCGATACGCCGCTCTACAGCTGGATCGAGTAGGCGAGGGCTGGGCAGGTTCGCCCTGGGCGAGCCTGCTTGCGATTCAGCAGTGAATCAGTACAGCGCGGCGAACAGCTTGCGGCGGTAGGTGGTCACCAGTGGGTGATCGTTGCCCAACAGTTCGAACACTTGCAGCAAGGTCTTGTGCGGCAGGCCTTCGTTGTAGCCGCGGTTGCGGATGAACAGCTTGAGCAGGGCATCCAGTGCCGCGTCGTACTGCTGGCGCGCCAGTTGCTGGATGGCCAGCTGATACACCGCCTCGTCGTCCTGCGGGTTCTGCGCCAGGCGGCTTTTCAGGTCGGCGCTGTCCGGCAGGTCGGCGGCCTGCTTGAGAAAGGTGATCTGCGCCTTGGCCCCGGCCAGCGCGGCCTTGTGCTCATCGCCGGTGACCGCGTCGAGCACGGTCTGGGCTTCGCCCAATTCACCGCGTTCGGCCAGGCAGCGGGCGTAGAGGATCAGCGCCTTGGCGTTGCTGTTGTCTTCGCCCAGCAGCACTTTCAGCGTGGCTTCGGCCTCGGCGATGCGCCCTTCGGCGAACAGCGCTTCAGCCAGTTCCAGCGGGTCGGCGGCCTTGGGCGGCGGCATCTGCACATGGGGTTCGAGCATGGTGCGCACTGCGGACTCCGGTTGCGCCCCGGCAAAGCCGTCCACCGGCTGGCCGTCCTTGAACAGCACCACGGTCGGCAGGCTGCGAATGCCGAAGCGGGCGACGATGTCCTGCTCGATATCGCAGTTGACCTTGGCCAGCAGCAACTCGCCCTGATAGCTCTCGGCGATCTGTTGCAGCATCGGCATCAGCGCCTTGCAGGGCGCGCACCATTCGGCCCAGAAATCCACCAGCACCGGTTTGTGGAACGAGTTCTCGATCACCGACTGGTCGAAGTCGGCGGTGCTGGCGTCGAAAATGTACGGCGTGTCCTGACTCATGGGGGATCTCGAAGAAACGTGAATGGAGCCACTATAAGGCTTGGCGGGGGGCGGCTGAAAGCGGGCTATGGGGTGACCGCTAGATTGTTTCGCGGGCAAGCCTCGCTCCTGAAGGCGCCGCTTACTTTGTAGGAGCGAGGCTTGCCCGCGATCTGTCCTTCATCAATCGCGCTGCGCGTGATACAGGCTCACCTCGCGGAACTCCCAGGGCTCGGCCAGATCCGGCAGGGTCAGGGCGTGGAGCATTTCCAGGCGTCGGTACAGCGGATGCTGGAAGTCCTTGACCCGGGAGTCCGCCACCAGCGCCTGGCGTCCGCGGCTGAGAAACTGATCCAGCAGCGGCAGGTTGGCGCGGTCGTAGAGCACGTCGGCTACCAGGATCAGGTCGAAGCGGTCGTCTTCCGCGAAAAAGTCCGTGGAGTAACCCAGTACAACCCCGTTGAGCGCGGCATTCGCCCGGCAGGCGGCGATGGCCAGCGGGTCGAGGTCGCAGGCCACCACTTCCAGCGCGCCGGCTTTCAGTGCAGCGATACCGGCCACGCCGGAGCCGGCGCCGAAATCCAGTACCCGCTTGCCTTGCACCCACTGCGGCCGCTCGGCCAGATAGCGCGCCAGGGCCAGGCCGCTGGCCCAGCAGAAACTCCAGTACGGCGGTTCATGGAGAATTCGCTGGGTTTCTTCCGGGGTGAAGGCGCGGTCCATGTTGTCGGCATCGATCAACCACAGCTTCAGCTCGGTTTCCGGCAGTTCGCAGGCCACCAGTTGGGCATCGCCCAGCAGTTCGCTCAGGGCACGTTGCAGGTCGAGCGGTGGGGTCATGGTGCTTTGACGAATTGCAGCTGGCCCACGGCCTGGGTGGTCGGCTGAGTGATGAGTTGCGCCGGCAGGTGCAGGATCAACTGGCCGGACTGGCTGGCGCGGCCGCGCAGTTCGACGCGGGCGCCCACCGGGAAGACATCGGGGTTGAAGCGCAGGCGAAACGGCAGGACCTTGTTGTTGCCGATCAGGTTGCTGCTGGCCAGCAAACGTTGCGGCCGGCCGCGCTCGTCGATCACCAGCAGCGCCAGTTCCACTTCGGCACCCGCCGGGACACCCTGCAGGGTGCCGCTCAGTTCACGCTGGTAGGCCGGCAGGGGACCGAGGTCGATGGATTCCCGGGCTTTTTTCACACTCTGCTGGGGCGGCACGGTGGAGGCGACAGGTTTCGGGGCGTCGCTGCTGCAAGCCACCAGCAGGCTGAAAAGGCTGAGCAAAACGAGCGGTCGTAGTGGCATGCGAAGCTCCAACAAGGCGAAATTCCATGTGCAAAACATAATAGTCGGTCTGTATACCGTAAAGGCTATGGCTTGTCTTGCCAGTGGGATGCGCTACCATGGCCCTCCCTTTTTTTGTTGCCTGCCACCATGCACTGTCCCTTCTGCGGTGCCAACGACACCAAGGTCATCGACTCGCGTCTGGTCGCCGAAGGCGAACAGGTGCGCCGCCGGCGTGAATGCCTGGCCTGCGGTGAACGTTTCACCACTTTCGAAACCGCCGAACTGGTGTTGCCGCGCCTGATCAAGACTGACGGCAGCCGTCAGCCCTTCGACGAAGAAAAACTCCGCGCTGGCATGCAGCGTGCCCTGGAAAAACGCCCGGTCAGCGTCGAGCGCCTGGAAGCCGCGCTGGTGCACATCAAGCACAAGCTGCGCGCCACTGGCGAACGCGAGGTCAAATCCCTGGTCGTCGGCGAACTGGTGATGGCCGAGCTGCAAAAGCTCGATGAAGTGGCTTATATCCGCTTCGCCTCGGTCTACCGGCGCTTCCAGGATCTCAACGAATTCCGCGAAGAGATCGACCGTCTCGCCCGCGAGCCGGGCAAAGAATGAACATCTCCGGCGAACAGGCGGTGCTCGACGCCCACTACATGGCGCGAGCCTTGGAGCTGGCCGCAAAGGGCCGCTTCAGCACTCACCCCAATCCCCGGGTCGGTTGCGTGATCGTGCGCGACGGCCAGGTCGTCGGCGAAGGCTGGCATGTGCGGGCCGGCGAGCCCCATGCCGAAGTCCACGCCCTGCGTGCAGCCGGTGCCAACGCCCGCGGCGCCACCGCTTACGTGACTCTCGAACCCTGTAGCCATCACGGCCGTACGCCGCCGTGCGCCGATGCCTTGGTGGACGCCGGCGTGGCGCGGGTCGTGGCGGCGATGCAGGACCCCAATCCGGAAGTCGCCGGCCGTGGCCTGCAGCGCCTGGCCCAGGCCGGCATCGCCACCCACAGCGGGGTGATGGAGCAGGAAGCGCGGGCGCTCAACCGGGGTTTCCTCAAGCGCATGGAGCACGGTTTGCCGTTCGTGCGGGTCAAGCTGGCCATGAGCCTGGACGGCCGCACCGCCATGGCCAGCGGCGAAAGCCAGTGGATCACCGGCCCCGCCGCGCGTTCCGCGGTGCAGCGCCTGCGGGCCGAGGCCAGTGTGGTGCTGACCGGTGCCGACACAGTGCTGGCCGACAACGCCCGACTGACGGTGCGTGCCGAGGAGCTGGGGCTGGACGCGGAACAGACCGCCCTGGCCATGAGCCGTCCACCCTTGCGCGTATTGATCGACGGCCGCCTGCGGGTGCCGCTCGATGCGCCGTTCTTCAAGGCAGGGCCGGCGCTGGTCGCCACCTGCGCCGCGGTGGAGGAGCAGTACGCCAATGGTCCGGAATGCCTGATCGTGCCGGGTGCCGATGGCCAGGTGGACCTGCGTCGGCTGCTGAGCGAGTTGGCCGCCCGTGGCGTCAACGAGGTGCTGGTGGAAGCCGGCCCACGCTTGGCGGGTGCTTTTGCCCAGCAAGGTCTGGTGGACGAGTACCAGATCTTTGTCGCCGGCAAGTTCCTCGGCTCCTCGGCGCGACCGCTGCTCGACTGGCCGCTGGCGCAGATGCGCGAGGCGCCGCAGCTGAAAATCATTGAAATGCGCGCCGTAGGCGATGACTGGCGAGTCATTGCCATTCCTCTGCCAGCAGCGAGCGTATAATTTCGGGCCTTCGCCACGCGGCGACCCTGTTCTCGAGGAGGACTCCATGTTTACAGGCATCATCGAATCCATCGGCAGCATCCGTGCATTGACTCCCAAAGGCGGCGATGTGCGGGTGTATGTGGAAACCGGCAAGCTCGACCTGGGCGACGTGAAGCTGGGCGACAGCATCGCGGTGAACGGCGTCTGCCTGACCGCGGTGGAACTGCCGGGCGACGGCTTCTGGGCCGACGTCAGCCGCGAGACCCTGGATTGCACCGCTTTCCATCAATTGAAGGCCGGTAGCCGGGTCAACCTGGAAAAGGCCCTGACTCCGACCACCCGCCTGGGCGGCCATCTGGTCAGCGGCCACGTCGACGGTGTCGGCGAGGTGGTGGCCCGGGAAGAAAATGCCCGCGCCATCCAGTTCCGCATCCGCGCGCCCAAGGACCTGGCCAAGTACATCGCCCACAAGGGCTCGATCACCGTCGACGGCACCAGCCTGACGGTCAACGCGGTCAATGGCGCCGAGTTCGAACTGACCATCGTCCCGCACACGCTGGCCGAAACCATCATGGCCGACTACCGGCCGGGTCGGCAGGTCAACCTCGAAGTCGACCTGCTGGCGCGTTACCTGGAGCGCCTGCTGCTGGGCGACAAGGCCGCGGAGCCTTCGAGCGGCGGCATTACCGAAAGTTTTCTGGCCGCTAACGGCTACCTCAAATCCTGAACCTCAAATTTTGAAAGAAGGGGGGTGCCGCGTGGCGCTCAACAGCATCGAAGAACTGGTTGAAGACATCCGCCAAGGCAAGATGGTCATCCTCATGGATGACGAAGACCGCGAGAACGAAGGCGACCTGATCATGGCCGCCGAGTGCTGCAAGGCCGAGCACATCAACTTCATGGCCAAGCACGCCCGCGGCCTGATCTGCATGCCGATGAGTCGCGAGCGTTGCGAGCTGCTCAAGCTGCCTTTGATGGCGCCGCGCAACGGTTCCGGGTTCGGTACCAAGTTCACCGTGTCCATCGAGGCCACCACCGGCGTGACCACCGGCATCTCCGCCGCCGACCGCGCACGCACGGTGCAGGCGGCTGCCGCCAAGGACGCCAAGGCCGAAGACATCGTCAGCCCGGGCCACATCTTCCCGCTGATGGCCCAGCCGGGTGGCACCCTGGCCCGCGCCGGCCACACCGAAGCCGCCTGCGACCTGGCGCGCATGGCCGGTTTCGAGCCGAGCGGAGTGATCTGCGAAGTGATGAACGACGACGGCACCATGTCCCGTCGCGCCGAGCTGGAAGCCTTCGCCGCCGAACACAAGATCAAGATCGGCACCATCGCCGACCTGATTCACTACCGGATGATCCATGAACGTACCGTTCAGCGGATTGCCGAGCAGCCGCTGGACAGCGAACTGGGCCAGTTCAACTTGGTGACCTACCGTGATTCGGTGGAAGGCGACGTGCACATGGCGCTGACCCTGGGCAACATCTGCGCGGAAGAGCCGACCCTGGTTCGCGTGCACAACATGGACCCGCTGCGCGACCTGCTGATGGTCAAGCAGCCTGGCCGCTGGAGCCTGCGGGCCGCCATGGCCACGGTGGCCGAGGCGGGCAGCGGCGTGGTGCTGTTGCTGGGCCACCCGCTGGACGGCGACGTGCTGCTGGCGCATATCCGCGAAACGGCCGAACATCAGCCGGTGAAAAAACCGACCACCTACAGCATCGTCGGTGCCGGTTCGCAGATCCTGCGCGACCTGGGCGTGCGCAAAATGCGCCTGATGAGTGCGCCGATGAAATTTAATGCGATATCCGGTTTCGACCTGGAAGTTGTAGAATACGTGCCCTCCGAATAAAAGCCGGCTGTTTCGGGCTTGAAATTCGCGGTTCAAATATCACTAGTGAGCGCGTAGTGAACGCGCTCCGGCTCTTTAAGAGATTTGTCGAATGACCCTGAAGACCATCGAAGGTACCTTCATCGCCCCCAAAGGCCGCTATGCCCTGGTGGTCGGCCGTTTCAACAGCTTCGTCGTCGAAAGCCTGGTCAGCGGCGCCGTTGACGCCCTGGTTCGTCACGGCGTGAGCGAAAGCGACATCACCGTGATTCGTGCCCCTGGCGCCTTCGAGATCCCGCTGGTTGCGCAGAAAGTCGCGCAGAAGGGCGAGTTCGCGGCGATCATCGCCCTGGGCGCGGTCATTCGTGGCGGTACTCCGCACTTCGAATACGTGGCGGGCGAATGCACCAAGGGCCTGGCCCAGGTGTCCATGGAGTTCGGCGTACCGGTCGCCTTCGGCGTGCTGACCGTCGACTCGATCGAGCAAGCCATCGAACGTTCCGGCACCAAGGCCGGCAACAAAGGTGCTGAAGCTGCCTTGTCCGCTCTGGAAATGGTCAGCCTGCTGGCGCAGTTGGAGGCCAAGTGATTAGCGACGAAAGCGATCGTTTCAACCCGCGCGATCCGAAACCTGCGGACGCTGGCAAGCCATCCAAGAGCGCCAAGCGTCGCGAAGCCCGTCAGCTCGCGACCCAGGCGCTGTACCAATGGCACATGGCCAAGCACTCGCTGAACGAGATCGAAGCGCAGTTCCGGGTCGACAACGATTTCACCGACATCGACGGTGCTTACTTCCGTGAGATCCTGCACGGTGTTCCGGCCAACAAGAACGAGATCGACAACGCTCTCGCCCCTTGCCTGGACCTCACCATCGAAGAGCTGGACCCGGTCGAACTGGCGGTCCTGCGCCTGTCCACCTGGGAACTGCTCAAGCGCGTCGACGTGCCGTACCGCGTTGTGATCAACGAAGGTATCGAACTGGCCAAGGTCTTCGGTTCCACCGACGGCCACAAGTTCGTCAACGGCGTACTCGACAAGCTGGCCCCGCGTCTGCGTGAAGCTGAAGTGAAGGCATTCAAGCGCTGATCCGCGCTTGCAGCTGCCATGGGCGAGTTTGAGCTGATCCGTAACTTCTTCGCTGCCGCGCCTTGTGCGCAGGGCGGCGAGGGCGTTGCACTGGGGATTGGCGACGACTGCGCCTTGCTGGCTGTTGCCCCTGGCGAACAGCTGGCGATTTCCACCGACACCCTGGTGGCCGGTGTGCATTTCGCAGACCCCTGCGACCCTTTCCTGCTCGGCCAGCGCTCGCTGGCAGTGGCAGTCAGCGACCTGGCGGCCATGGGCGCCGCGCCCGTCGCCTTCACCCTTGCCCTGACCCTGCCGACAGTCGAAGCCGATTGGCTGCAAGCCTATGCCAATGGCCTGAGTGCCATGGCGCAGAGCTGTGGCGTGCGTCTGGTAGGCGGCGACACCACGCGCGGCCCGTTGACCCTGACCATGACCGTGTTCGGTCGCGTGCCCGCCGGCCAGGCCCTGACCCGCAGCGGTGCCCGTCCGGGCGATCTGCTGTGCGTCGGCGGCGAACTGGGCAATGGCGCCGGCGCCTTGCCCCTGGTGCTTGGGCAGCGCAGCGCCGATCCGGATATCGCCGGGCCCTTGCTGGCCCACTACTGGTCGCCGCAACCGCAACTGGCCCTGGGCCAGGCACTGCGCGGCAAGGCCAGTGCGGCCATGGATATCTCCGATGGCCTGCTGGCAGACTGCGGGCACATTGCTGCTGCTTCAGCTGTCGGTTTGCTGATCGAAAGTGAAAAACTGCCGATGTCCCGGGCGTTGTTGAGCTTTCTCGGTGAGAATGGCGCCCGCTCGGCGGCACTCAGCGGCGGCGACGACTACGTGCTGGTCTTCACCCTGCCCGAAGCCGAGCTGGCGCCGCTGCTCGCCGCCGGTTGGCCAGTGCATGTGCTGGGCCGGGTCGTGGCCGGGCAGGGTGTGGTGCTGCTGGATGCCGAGGGGCGGGACATCACCCCGAGCACTCGGGGCTATCAACATTTTCGGGAGACACCGTGACAGATCATCCCAAACAGGTTCCGGCAGAGTGCGTGCCACCTTCCGTCTGGCGTAATCCCTGGCATTTCCTGGCCTTCGGCTTCGGTTCGGGCACCTTGCCCAAGGCCCCGGGTACCTGGGGCTCGCTGGTGGCGCTGCCTTTCATCCCGCTGTGGCAGATGCTGCCGGACTGGGGCTACTGGCTGATGCTCGGCATCACCATGCTGTTCGGCTTCTGGCTGTGCGGCAAGGTGGCCGACGACCTGCGGGTGCACGACCATGAAGGCATCGTCTGGGACGAAATGGTCGGCATGTGGATCACCCTGTGGCTGGTGCCGGAAGGCTGGCAGTGGCTGCTGGCGGGCTTCCTGATGTTCCGCTTCTTCGACATTCTCAAGCCCTGGCCGATTCGCTGGATCGACCGGCATGTGCACGGCGGTATCGGGATCATGCTCGACGACGTACTGGCCGGGGTCTTCGCCTGGTTGGCGATGCAGGGGCTGGTGTGGTGCTTTGCCTGAGGAATCGGCCATGTCGGTCGCTCGCGCTCTGCTGGTAACGCTCTGTGTCTTGACCGCCAGTCTGGTCCGGGCCGCTGAGCCGGCGGCGCTGCCCGGGGAAATCCGGGTGGCCAGCGAGGAGTGGGACAGCTACACCCAGGCCGATGGCCAGGGTATGGCCTGGGATATCCTGCGCGAGATCTTCGAGACCCAGGGCGTGAAGCTCGACATGCGCAGCGTGCCCTACACCCGTTCAGTCGGACTGGTGCAGCGGCGTGAAGTCGATGCCCTGGTCGGCTCCTATCGGGACGAAACCGATGGAGCCCTGTATCCGCGCTGGAATTACGATACCGACCATATCTACAGCCTGGGCCTGGCGACGAATCCGCCGCCGACCCTGGCCACGCTCGGCAACTACCGCCTGGTCTGGGTACGTGGCTACCGCTACCAGGACTACTTGCCCAATATTCAGCGCTTCAATGAAATCCGCCGGCGCGTCGGCATCTTGCCGATGCTCCAGCAAGGCCGTGCCGACTTCTATATCGATGCCTTGACCGAAGTCGATTTTGTCCTGTCCCAGGCCGAGGACCGCGCGCAATTTCGGCGCACCCATCTGGCCGAGCTGCCGCTGTTCCTGGGTTTTGCCAACAATGAACGGGGCCGAGTGCTGCGCGCGCTGTTCGATCGGCGGATGGCCGAGCTGGTGAAGAACGGCCGTCTGCGGCCGATTTTCCAGCGCTGGAAGCAGCCCTATCCGTTCGATGCCGGACGTCCGCCTGACGACCGTTGATCTAACTTCTCGATCTTTATGCTCGATAATTCAGCCTAAGCGTCTGTCGGAAGCTGCTGTTACAATGCCGCCTCTGCGAATCTCCAGTCCCATACAGATCAGGAGCACAACGGTGCCCGTCGTTTTTGTTGCCGCTTCCAAGCTGCCCACCCCTTTTGCGCAATTCACCATGCACGGTTTTCTCGATGAAGCCACCGGCCGCGAGCACGTCGTGCTCAGCCTGGGTGATATTGCCGATGGCGCTCCGGTGCTCGGCCGGTTGCACTCCGAATGCCTGACCGGCGATGCCCTGTTCAGCCAGCGTTGCGACTGCGGTTCGCAACTGGAAGCCGCCCTGCAGGCGATCGCCCGCGAAGGTCGTGGCGTACTCCTGTACCTGCGTCAGGAAGGCCGTGGCATTGGCTTGCTCAACAAGATCCGCGCCTATGAGTTGCAGGACGGCGGCGCCGACACCGTGGAAGCCAACGAGCGCTTGGGTTTTGCCGCCGACCAGCGTGACTACGCCATGTGCCTGCCGATGCTCGAGCACCTGGGGGTGAAATCCCTGCGCCTGATGACCAACAACCCGCGCAAGGTCAAAGCCCTGACCGAGATGGGCATAGTCGTGGCCGAGCGCGTGCCGCTGCATACCGGCCACAACCCGCACAACAAACTCTACCTGGCCACCAAGGCCAGCAAGCTCGACCACATGATGGGTAACGAGCACCAGGGCGAGGTAGACCGGGCGTGACCCGCGCTCAGGTCCGGCGGCGCCTGGCCGTCAGCTGGTGGCAATACCTGGCGCTGGCGCTGCTGCCGCTGTTCGTGCTCAACCTGGTGTTTGGCCAGGGCGAGCCGCTGCTGCCGATCCTGGCGATGCCGTTGTTCATCGCCGGGGTGGCCTCGATGTTTGTCAGCCTGCGTTTCTTCGGCGGCTACAAGCGCGCGCTGATCGCCACCCATAAAGCCCTTGATACCCCTTTGGAGCCGTCGGCCTGGATCGAACTGGCAGCCTGCCGTCGCGCGGCGTTTCTGGCTGCAGCCCTGCCGGCCTGGATCGGCGCCCTGGCGGTGTTCGTCGGCCTGGAAGCGGTGCCGCTGATCCTGCTGGCGCTGTCCACCGCGGTGCTGTTCTACCTCTACCGCATCCCGCGTCAGCTCGGTTGATGCGCTGCTGGCTGGCAGTCCTGCTGCTGGCCTTCGCTGGCCCGGCGCTGGCTGTGGAGCGTGTGGTCAGCCTTGCGCCTTCGCTGTCGGAAATCGTCGTCGAGCTGGATTCCGCCGATCTGCTGGTCGGCGTGCTGGATGCTGGCGAGCGTCCCCCCCAATTGCAAAACCTGCCGTCGGTGGGCCGCTACGGCCAGCTGGATATGGAGCGGCTGCTCAGCCTCAAGCCGGACCTGCTCCTGCTCTGGCCCGGCAGCGTCGGCCCGGCCCAGCGCGAGCAGCTCAGCCGCTTGGGTATCCCGACCCTGGTGGCCGAACCCCACAGCCTTGACCAGCTCACCACCCAGATCGAAACCATCGCCGCCCGGCTCGGACGTCCACAACGCGGCCTGGCCCGTGCCAACGAGTTGCGACAGCAGCTGGCCAGCCTGCGTCAGCGCTATGCCCGCAGTGCGCCGATGGCGGTGTTTTATCAGGTCTGGGATCAGCCGCTGTACACCGTGGGCGGCGGGCAAATCATCAGTGATGCCTTGAGTGTGTGCGGCGCGCGCAACGTGTTTGCCGACCTGCCGCTGCCGGCGCCCCAGGTCAGCGTCGAGGCGGTGTTGCAGCGTAACCCTGAAGTGATCCTGGCCAGCACCCAGGCCCAGCTGGATGCCTGGAAAGCCTGGCCGCAGCTGAAGGCCGTGACCCAAGGCAGGTTGTTGCTGATCAGCGATAAAGGCCTGGAGCGGCCGAGCGGGCAGATGATCGCTGCGACGGCCAAGCTCTGTGAGCTGCTCAACCCCGAGTAGCCACGGCTAGAGCATCGCGGGCAAGGACTGGGCGTCCCCCCTGCTCCTACAGAAAAGCATGCAATCCCTGTGTAGGAGCGAGGCTTGCCCGCGATAGCGCCCTCACTGGCGCCACATGACTAAAGCTCCGGCGTCCAGGTCACCCCGAACATCCAGGCCCGGCCTTGCTCCCGATACCCGTACTGCGCGCCGTCATGGCTGTACAGCACCCGGCTGTAGGACTTGTCGAGCAGGTTGTCGACCTTCACTTCCAGCCGGACCTCGCGATTCAGCGCCCAGCTGCCGCGCAACCCCAGCAGGGCATAACCGCCGAGGCGTTGCTGGTTGGCCAGGTCGTCATAGCTGCTGCTCACCGCCTGCCAGCTGGCGCCGAGGCCCAGGCGGTCGAACTGCCGGTCCAGGTCCAGGCTCAGGGTGCGCCGGGCACGGCGGGCCAGGGTGTGGCCGGTGTCGCGATCGCGGGGATCGATGATTGCCAGCCCCAGATTGCTCTGCCAGCCGAACAGCTCCTGCCGCAGCGCCGCTTCGAAGCCGTTGATCCGTGCCGAGGCGACATTCTGCGGGCGCGAGTTGCTGCCGAAGATAATCGCGTCTTCCAGGTCGGTGCGGTACAGCGAGGTTTCCAGGCGAGTGGTTTCGTTCAGCTGGCTGCGCCATTGCAGCTCGTAGCTTTTCGAGGTCTCGGGCTTGAGGTCGGGGTTGCTGAAGTCGGGGTAGTACAGGTCGTTGAAGGTCGGGGCGCGGAAGCCTTCGCTGTAGGTCAGCAGGACATCGTTGTCTGCATTCAACGGCAGGGTGAAGGTGCCGCTCCAGCTGTTCTGGCCGCCGAACTGCTGGTTCTGGTCGCGGCGCAGGCCCAGCTCGGTGGAGAAACTGTCGGCCTTGAAGCGATGCTGGACAAAGGCCGCGCGGTTCCAGCGGCTGTCTTCGGCGAAGGCGGTGCTGCTGTTGACCCGGTCTTGGTACCAGTCGCCACCGACGATCAGGCTGTTGCGTTCGTCGAGGGTCAGGTCGTTCTGCCAGTTGACCGAGTCGCGGTAGGTGTTGAACACCGTGCGTTCGTCGCTGAGCTTGTCGAAGGTCTTCTCGCGGTTTTCGCTGTGGCCCAGTTCCAGGCGCGATTTCCAGGCCTCGTTGATACGCCCGTCGAAATAGCTGCTGAAGCTGCTGACCGCGAATTCGCTGTAGGGCTTCTGGGGGAGGCTCTCGAAGGCGCTGCCATTGAAATACGAACGCCCGAAGGGGTTGTCGAACTCGCTTTTGCCGCGGTTATCCAGCAGGTTCAGGCCGGCTTCCCAGTCGTCATTGAAGGCGTGGCTCAGGCTCAGGCTGAGGGACTGGTTGCGGTAGGCGTCATCATCGCGATCGCTAGCATAGGACTCATGGGTGCGATTGCTCCCGGCCGTGTCGTCGAGGCTGGCGCCCAGGCTGAAGCGGGTCTGCTGGTCGCCGCCGGACAGGCCTATGCTGCGCTCCCAGCTCTGGTGGCTGCCCACCCCCAGGTGCAGGCGGGGTTGCAGGCCCTGCTCGGCGCTGCGCCGGGTGAAGATCTGGATCACCCCGCCGATGGCGTCGCTGCCGTAAATCACCGAGCGCGAACCGCGCAGCACTTCCACCCGCTCGATCTGCTGGATATTCAGATGCTGCAGGTTGCTGTCGCCGGAGCTCGAACTGCCGATGCGCTGACCGTCCACCAGCACCAGGGTCTGGGCCGACGAAGTGCCGCGGATGTAGATCCCCGGCACGCTGCCCCGGCCGCCGCTCTGTGCCACCTGCACGCCAGGCACCCGTTGCAGCAGGTCGGTGACGCTGGAGGGTTGCAGGCGGTCGATATCGTCGCGGGTGAAGACGGTATTGGCGGCGCTGCTGTCGTTGCGTGCTTGCACCTGGCGGTTGGCGCTGATCAGCGTGTCCGGCAGCTTGAGGGCTTGTTCACGCTCGAGAGTATCGGCCAGCAGTTGGCCGATGGGCAGCAGGGCAAGGGGCAGGAGGAGGCGGGAAGCTTTCATCGACAATCCGTTGCGAATTGGTCAGGCGAGAAAAACGCTAGCCGCTGCCTCGAAAGCAACGCCCTTCGGGGCGATTGCAGTCTTTGGCAGCGGCTACAGGTTACAGGCCGAGCAGTTGCAGGCGTGCTTGTACGGCGGCTTCGATGCCGGCCTCGTCCAGGCCGCATTCGGCCAGCATTTGCGCCGGCTTGGCGTGTTCGACGTAGAGGTCCGGCAAGCCCAGGTGCAGGATCGGCTTGAGGATCGCCTCGCGCGCCAGGAACTCGCTGACCGCGCCGCCGGCGCCGCCCATGATGGCGTTCTCTTCGACGGTCACCAGCAGCTCGTGGCTGGCGGCGATCTCGCGTACCAGGGCTTCATCCAGCGGTTTGACGAAACGCATGTCGACCACAGTGGCATCCAGCTTGTCGGCGACTTTCAGCGCCTCGGCCAGTTGCACGCCGAATACCAGCAGGGCGACCTTGCTGCCCTGGCGGCGAACCACGCCCTTGCCGATCTCGATCGGCTGCAGGTCTTTTTCGATGGTGGCGTTTGGGCCGGTACCGCGTGGGTAACGCACGGCGGCCGGGCCGTTGTACAGATGGCCGGTGCTGAGCATCTTGCGCAGCTCGTTCTCGTCGCTCGGGGTCATCACCACCATGCCGGGGATGCAGCGCAGGAACGACAGGTCGAAGCTGCCGGCGTGGGTCGGGCCGTCTTCGCCCACCAGGCCGGCGCGGTCGATGGCGAACAGCACGTCGAGGTTCTGCACCGCTACGTCATGCACAAGCTGGTCGTAACCGCGCTGCAGGAAGGTCGAATAGATCGCCACCACCGGCTTGGCGCCTTCGCAGGCCATGCCGGCCGCCAGGGTCACGGCGTGCTGCTCGGCAATCGCCACGTCGAAGTAGCGCAGCGGGAAACGCTCGCTGAAGGCCACCAGGTCCGAGCCTTCCTTCATCGCCGGGGTAATACCCACCAAGCGCGGGTCGGCGGCGGCCATGTCGCACAGCCATTCGCCGAACACACCGGAGTACTTCGGCCCGCCGGCCTTTTTCGGCGCGGCGGCGGGGCTGTCCAGGGGATCGAGCTTGGTGATGGCGTGGTAGCCGATCGGGTCGACCTCCGCCGGGGCGAAACCTTTGCCCTTTTTGGTCACCACGTGCAGGAACTGCGGGCCCTTGAGGTCGCGCATGTTGCGCAGGGTGGCGATCAGGGTCGGCAGGTCGTGGCCATCGATCGGGCCGATGTAGTTCCAGCCCAGCTCTTCGAACAGGGTGCCGGGGACCAGCATGCCTTTTGCGTATTCTTCGGTGCGGCGGGCGATTTCCCAGGCGCCGGGCAGGCGCGACAGCACCTTCTTGCTGCCTTCGCGCATGCTGGCGTAGGTGCGGCTGGAGAGGATCTTGGCCAGGTAGTTGGACAGGCCGCCGACGTTGCGCGAGATCGACATGTCGTTGTCGTTGAGGATCACCAGCATGTTGGCGTCCACTTCCGGCGCGTGGTTCAGCGCCTCGAAGGCCATGCCCGCGGTCAGGGCGCCGTCGCCGATCACCGCGATCGCCTTGCGCTCGCTGTTCTGCAGGCGGGCGGCAATGGCCATGCCCAGCGCCGCGCTGATCGAGGTGCTGGAATGGCCGACGCCAAAGGTGTCGTACTCGCTCTCGGAACGTCGCGGGAAGGCGGCCAGGCCGTCCTTCTGGCGCAGGCTGGCCATGCGCTCGCGGCGACCGGTGAGGATCTTGTGCGGATAAGCCTGATGACCCACGTCCCACACCAGACGGTCGTCCGGCGTGTCGAAGACGTAATGCAGCGCGATGGTCAGCTCGATGACGCCCAGGCCGGCACCGAAATGCCCACCGGTCTGGCCGACCGTATAGAGCAATTCCAGGCGCAACTCATCGGCCAGGGTTTCCAGCTCGGCTTCGCCTAACCGGCGCAGGCCGTCCGGCGTGTTGGCACGGTCGAGCAGGGGCGTGGTCGGGCGCTTGCGGGGAATCTCATGAAACGTCGTGGGCATCAGGCGAATCGTTATAGGTATAAAAGAGGCGGCAGTTTACCTTATGCATCGCAAGCTGCCCACGCAGAGCGCGGAACTTGGCTGATATGCGGTCTGCCGCGCCGGGGTCGATCAACTGCGTCGTTCGACGATATAACGCGCCAGTTCCCGCAGGGGCTCGGCGGCCGCGTCAAAGGGTCGCAGTGCGTGCAGGGCCTGATCGCGCAGCTCCAGGGCATACGCCTTGGCCGCTTCCAGGCCGAGCAGGGCCGGGTAGGTCGGTTTGTCTCGGGCGATGTCGGCACCCTGGCGTTTGCCGAGGGTCGCGGTATCGCTTTCCACGTCGAGAATGTCGTCCTGCACCTGGAACG
Source organism: Pseudomonas sp. GW460-12-10-14-TSB1 (assembly GCF_017349775.1). Classification (NCBI taxonomy): domain Bacteria; kingdom Pseudomonadati; phylum Pseudomonadota; class Gammaproteobacteria; order Pseudomonadales; family Pseudomonadaceae; genus Pseudomonas; species Pseudomonas sp. GW460-12-10-14-TSB1. The sequence continues at coordinate 6,288 of NZ_JACNAC010000027.1, read as the reverse complement.
CCAGGCCGATGGCCTGGGCATAGGTCTGCAAGGACTTGAGCTCGTCTTTTTCGGCCCGGCCGCTGGCCAGGGCGCCAAGCTTGACGCTGGCCTCGATCAGCGCGCCGGTCTTGTGCCGGTGCATGTATTCCAGGGCTTTCTGGTCGAGCTTGAGACCGACCGAACCGAGGTCGATGGCCTGGCCGCCGACCATGCCCGCCGGGCCCGCCGCCAGCGCCAGGGCGCTGACCATCCGCAGGCGGATCTCGGCGCTCGAATCGCTCAGGCGCGGGTCGAGCAGGGCGCTGAAGGCCAGGCTCTGCAAACCGTCGCCGGCGAGAATCGCGCAGGCTTCATCGAAGGCTTTGTGGGTGGTCGGCTGGCCGCGACGCAGATCGTCGTCGTCCATCGCCGGCAAGTCGTCGTGCACCAGGGAATAGGCGTGGATCAGCTCCACCGCGCAGGCCGCGCCGTTGGCCTGTTCCGGCCGGGCACCGAGGGCTTCGCAGGCAGCGTAGGCCAACAGCGGGCGCACGCGCTTGCCGCCGTTCATCACGCTGTAGCGCATGGCCTCGTAAAGACGGGCCAGCTCCGGGCTTGGCGCGTGGAACAGGGTTTCCAGTGCAGCATTGACCCGGGCCTGGCTGCTGGCCTGATAGGCCGCGATCATTCTGGCTGTTCCGCGTCGAAGGGTTCTTCGGCCAGCTCGCCATCGCGCTCCAGCAGGATCTGCACCTTCTGCTCGGCCTGGGCCAGCGCCGCCTGGCAATCGCGGGTCAGGCCGATGCCTTGCTCGAAGGCGGTCAACGAGTCTTCCAGCGACAGCTCGCCGTTCTCCAGACGCTCGACCAGCGTTTGCAGGTCGGCGAGGGATTGTTCGAAATCTAAGGCAGCTTTTTTGCGGGCCATGGCGGCTATCCCGGTTGACGTTAAACCGGCGCGACACTAGCAGACATGGGGTTTTGGGGCAAATGAGCGGCGTTCGCCGAACGGATCTGGAGGGCGATTTTCTGCCCTGGGTCAGGGGCTCGTTGTGTGGGCCAGCCTTCTGTCGCCATTTCTTGCTTTGCGACAAGGAAAGTTGCGCGCACTTGCCTTGCAATGGCCCATCGTTGATTGGCAAGGAGAAGCTGCAATGAGTGTTTTTCGAAGTGTATTGGGGGCCTGTGTGCTGCTTGGCAGTTGTGCCAGCAGCTTGGTGCTGGCCAGTGGGGCCGAGGATCTGCAGCGGGTGAAGGTCGACCTGGTCGCGCCGCCGCTGGTTCATCCCCATGAGCAAGTGGTCAGCGGGCCGCCCAAGGTGGTGCAGTTCCGCATGAGTATCGAAGAGAAAAAAATGGTCATCGACGACCAGGGCACCACGCTGCAGGCCATGACCTTCAACGGGTCCATGCCCGGCCCGACCCTGGTGGTGCATGAGGGGGACTATGTGGAGCTGACGCTGGTCAATCCGGCGACCAACAGCATGCCCCACAACGTCGACTTTCACGCGGCCACTGGCGCCCTGGGCGGGGCGGGCCTGACCCAGGTGGTGCCGGGGCAGGAAGTGGTGCTGCGCTTCAAGGCCGACCGCAGCGGCACCTTTGTCTACCACTGCGCGCCGCAAGGCATGGTGCCGTGGCACGTGGTGTCGGGCATGAACGGCGCGCTGATGGTGTTGCCCCGTGACGGCCTGCGCGACCCGCAGGGCAAACCCCTGCATTACGACCGCGTCTACACCATCGGCGAATCCGACCTGTATATCCCCAAGGACAAGGACGGCCACTACAAGGACTACCCGAACCTGGCGTCCAGCTACCAGGACACCCGCGCGGTGATGCGCACCCTGACCCCGAGCCACGTGGTGTTCAACGGCCGGGTCGGCGCCCTGACCGGGGCCAACGCGCTGACCTCCAAGGTCGGGGAGAGCGTGCTGTTCATCCATTCCCAGGCCAACCGCGACAGCCGTCCGCACCTGATCGGCGGCCATGGCGACTGGGTCTGGACCACCGGCAAATTCGCCAACCCGCCGCAACGCAACATGGAAACCTGGTTTATCCCCGGCGGCTCCGCGGTCGCGGCGCTCTATACCTTCAAGCAGCCGGGTACCTACGTGTACCTCAGCCACAACCTGATCGAGGCCATGGAGCTGGGGGCCCTGGCCCAGATCAAGGTGGAGGGGCAGTGGGACGACGACCTGATGACCCAGGTGAAGGCGCCAGGGCCGATCGTCGAGAGCAAGTAACAGGAGGAAGGGCGGGGACATTGTTCATGTCTTGAACATTTCGGGAAAGTCCGTAATATCCCCGCCATGCTCATCGATCAAATCAAAGCGCTGGCCAGCGACATCCGCATGCAGATGCTTGAATGGCTGAAGGACCCGGAAGGCAACTTTCCGCCCCAGGGGCATGACGCGCCGAAAGAAATCGGCATCTGCATGACTCACCTGCAGCACAAGGCCGCGCTTTCGGCGTCCAGCACCTCCAGCCATCTGGCGATCCTGCAGCAGGCTGGCCTGGTCGAGGCCACACGTATCGGCAAGTGGACCTACTTTCGCCGTAACGAAGCCGCCATTGCGGCTTTTGCCGAGCAACTGAAGCGCGAACTCTGAGTTTTTTTACTTAAACATTTCGTTATTTTTCGAAATGAAAGGCAACCCAGGAGATCTGTCCATGAAAGCAATCTACGTACAAATCGGCGGTGGCTACGACAAAGTAGTGGTCGGCGAGGCTCCGGCAGCGGCGCCGCAAGCGGGCGAAATCACCGTGCGCCTGCGCGCCAGCTCCCTCAACTACCACGATTTCGCGGTGGTCAGCGGCATGTGGGGGCCGAGCGAATTGCGCATCCCGATGGCCGATGGCGCCGGTGAAGTGGTAGCCGTGGGCGAGGGTGTCAGTGAGTTCGCCGTCGGCGACTCAGTAGTCAGCACCTTCTTCCCCGAGTGGCTGGACGGCCGGCCCAATGTCGTCGGTTTTGCCACGGTGCCGGGCGACGGCCTGGATGGCTATGCCCGGGAAGTCGTTACCGCCCGTGCCACCTCCTTTACCCGTGCGCCCAAGGGCTGGAGCCACGCCGAAGCGGCGACCCTGACCACTGCCGGCCTGACCGCCTGGCGCGCGCTGGTGGACGACGGCCGGGTGACCGCCGGCGATACCGTACTGGTGCAAGGCACCGGCGGGGTGTCGATCTTCGCCCTGCAATTCGCCAAGATGCTCGGCGCCACCGTGATCGCCACCTCGTCCAGCGATGCCAAGCTGGAGCGTTTGAAAGCCCTCGGCGCCGATCACCTGATCAACTACCGGGAGGATCCGGCCTGGGGCGAAACCGTGCAGAAGCTCACCGCCGGCCGTGGCGTCGACCACGTGATCGAAGTGGGCGGCCCGGCCACTCTGGAGCAGTCGATGATCGCCGCCCGGGTTGGTGGCCATATCTCGGTGATCGGCATCCTGACCGGCGTGGCCGGCGAGTTCCCGATCGTCACCGCGCTGGTCAAGCAACTGCGCCTGCAAGGCGTGCTGGTGGGCAACCGCCGGCAGCAGCAGGACATGGTCCGCGCCATCGACGCCAACGGCATGCATCCGGTCCTCGACAAGCATTTCGCCCTGGATGCGATAGTCGATGCTTTCCGTTACCAGGAAAGCAACCAGCACTTCGGCAAGATCATTCTCGATATCTGATCCTGCCTGGCCGGCTGCCGCGGATCACTCACTCTGATCCGTGGTGGCCAGCACCTCGTTGATCTTCCAGCAGCCCTTGTCCTTGACCAGCAGCAGGTCGACGATCTGCGTGGTGTCCGGCGTATTGCCCAGGGTTACCGACTCACGCGCCGAGGTGCCTTGCACCTGCGGTTCGCTGACCTTGATCTGGGTCAGCCACTCATCCATGTAGTCCTGGGTCTTGAGGAAGTAGTCCTCTTCCAGCCCTTCTGGGCTGCTCATCTGCTTCTTGATCCGTTCGATCAGCGCTTGCGTGACGTACTGCTGCAGGTGCGGCAGGTCATCGGTGATCGGGTCTTTCTCGTTGCTGAAACTCTGCAGGTACCAGTTGTAGAAGGCTTCGGCCATCGGCTTGGGCGAGCTGGCGCAGTCGGCGAGGGCGAGGGGTTGATGGAAAGCCGCGGCGAGGAGCAGCAGGGGAAACAGCTTTCTCATGGGGCGTCCTTACAGGGAGATAGGGGACTTAAGGCATTGAGTAATTAAGACAGTAAGAAAGGCTTGGGTGTTCGATTTCACCACGCGATGGCGCGGACCGCTATCGGCCTGTGCGCTGGCAGTGCCTTGCAATACAAATACGCTTTCAAAAAGTGTAGTTCTTAAATTACAGTCGCGATATTGAACTGGCCAAACAGCTGGCCCGTCGTTGGAGCCGATCATGAACGAACCGCTTTTCGACTATGACCCCGCCACGGCCCTGCGCGACCCGCAGGCCATTGCCCTGTTCATGGCGGACGCCTTCGAGACCGGCAATGCCGGCTACATCGCCAAAGCCCTGGGCGTGGTGGCGCGGGCCAAGGGCATGACTGAACTGGCCCATGAAACCGGACTGTCCCGCGAGCAGCTGTATCGCTCGTTCAGTGGCAAGGGCAACCCGACCCTGAAGACCCTGCTGGCGGTGATGCGTGCCCTGGGGCTGGATATGACGGCGCGGGTGCATGTCAGGCCGTAGCGGCCTCAGCCCAGCTCTGGGGCCAAGAGTGTCTGCACCCGATTGCGCCCCTGGCCCTTGGCGCCATACAACGCCTCGTCCGCCTGGGACAGCAACCGGGAAAGGTCGTAGCCCGTCGCCTGGGTGGTCACCACGCCGATGCTCACGCTGAGCAACCCGGGTTCGAGCAGGGACAGTGTGGCGAAATCCTGGCGAATCCGCTCGGCTACCTGCACCGCCTGCGGCTCTCGGGTATTCATCAACAGGCAGGCAAACTCCTCACCACCGATTCGTGCGAACACATCCTGTTGACGCAGGTTTTCCAGGGAAACCTGGCTGAAGGCGACCAGCGCCTGATCGCCCATCTGATGGCCGAAGGCATCATTGAGCCGTTTGAAATGGTCCAGGTCGCACAGCAGCAACGCCACGGGTTCTTCCCGGTGCGCGCACTCGGCCAGCATCTGCTCGCCATGAACCATAAAGGCCCGGCGGTTACCCACGCCGGTCAAGGCATCGCTGAACGCCGCTGCCTTGAAGCGCAACTCGGCGCGCTCCTTGACCATCGCCAGCGTCACGTAGGCGATGCCGATCACATAGAGCATCGATTCGAACAGCATGAAGGAAAAAAACGGCATGCCCTGGCCAGTGCCCGAGAGTGCGTTATCGAAGGCCAGCCCACCGTCAGTAGCCGCCCGGACGATATAGAACGTGGTGTGCAGCAGGGTCAGGACCAGTGCCGGCAGATAGGCGACATCCAGTTGATGCCGGCTACGCCAGAACTCCAACGCCGTCAGCGTCCCATAACCGACCACCAGTAACGAATAGACCAACACCCGTGTCGCCATCGTTCCATAGAAGGCGGGCACCAGGCACAGCCCCAGCCACAGCACGGCCCCCGCCAGAATGCCCGGCACCGAAGGCGCCCGCCCGGCGAACAGGCGCATTGCCGTCCAGTTCAGCGCCGCGCTCAGCAACAGCAGCACATTGCCCAGCACCAGGGGCACAAAGTCCCCGCCCAGGTTGCGCAGGCTGTTGAGTAGCAGGCCGATCGCCGCCAGCAGCATCATGCCGCCCAGGTACGCCAGGGGCTGCTCGCGGGTTTCCCGGGACCAGGCATGAAAGCTCAACAGCCCCATCAGGCAGAAGATGAAGAGCGACACCACGAGCAGGGTGGGGATATGCAGCGCCATGTCCTTGGTTCTCGTTTTGCGTCATGCGGGGGATGCCCAAAGTCGTGGGCAGAGAGGGAGGCGCGGTAGGTGGGCCGCAGCCTGGGGATCAAGGCGCGGGATTGTAGCGATATCTTTTGGCCACTGTCTGGGTTCTTTGGATGGGGGAGACGAGGCAGTTGAGGTTTGTCCCGCCTCCCTCAGGCGATTGCGCTGGGCTTTTATCTTCCCGGCGGGGCTGCAACTGGCCGGTTGGCATCCAGCAGTGAATCCACCACGGCCCTGGCCATTTCCACCGAATGGATCATCGACCAGATCAGCCCGCGCTCCACGCCGCTGGCGCGCTCGCTGATTTCATCGCTGACCTGCACCGCGCAATCCAGTAGCAACGACACATGCACCAAGGCTTCTTCGGCGCTGACGCCGCGGCGGACGCTGAACAGCGAGTCATGGCCCACGGCTGTCGCGGCGGTGTCTTTCAGGGAGGCGAGAGCCGAGGGCTCGGCGTTGTTCGCCG
>NZ_JACNAC010000026.1:0-82878 GCF_017349775.1 Pseudomonas sp. GW460-12-10-14-TSB1 | reverse complement strand
ATTGGGGTTTTGTTTTTGCACGCAGAAAATCCTGGCGTGGATCTCGTCCATGGCAAGATGGTTCCAGGGATCATCTGGCAGCTGTATCCCCAGGCCCGGCCTACAGAAACGCTCTCTACGGCCACCACCGGGCATTCTTCATGAAAGCGCCTGGACGGTTTTGCTATGGTGCAGCTCGTTTTTCATGGGACTGACATTCACCCGTGCTCACCTTATTCCACGAGAAGCTGTAGCAATGCCTGAACCGATACCGATCAAGGACCACGAGAAAGAGACGCGGCTGGTCAACAAAAGACTGTTGGCTTGCGCGCTGTTGGTGGTCGCCATCACCTGCACCCTGATCGGGCGCCTGTACTTCCTGCAGGTGGTCGAGTTCGACTATCACTCGACCGTCTCCGAAAACAATCGCGTGCATGTGCTGCCCATCACCCCGACTCGCGGGCTGATCTACGACCGCAACGGCGTATTGCTGGCCGACAACCGCCCTAGTTTCAACCTGACCATCACCCGCGAACGCACCACTGACTTGAAGGGTGAGCTGGACCAAGTGGTCAGCCTGTTGCACCTGCCAGCCGAAGACCGGGTCCTGTTCGACAAGGCGCTGAAGCAGTCACGTCATCCGTTCGTGCCGGTCACCCTGTTCTATGAGCTGACCGAAGAGCAGATCGCCGTACTGGCGGTCAACGAGTATCGCTTGCCGGGGCTGGAGGTCGAGGCGCAGTTCGTGCGGCACTATCCGATGGGCGCGCACTTCGCCCATTCCATCGGCTATGTCGGGCGCATCAACGAGAAGGAAGCCAAGACCCTGGACTCGGTGGAATACCGGGGCACCCAGTCGATCGGCAAGACCGGGATCGAGCGGTTCTACGAGTCCGAGCTGCATGGCCACGTCGGCTATGAAGAGGTGGAAACCAACGCCCAGGGCCGGGTCATGCGGGTGCTCAAGCACACCGATCCTGTCCCTGGGAAAAACATCGTGCTCAGCCTCGACGTGAAGTTGCAGGAGGCAGCCGAGGCGGCCCTGGGCGACCGTCGCGGTTCGGTGGTGGCCCTCGATCCGCAGACCGGCGAAGTGCTGGCCATGGTCAGCAAGCCGAGCTTCGACCCGAACCTGTTCGTCACCGGCATCAGCTTCAAGGAGTACAGCGCGTTACGCGACTCCATAGACCGGCCGCTGTTCAACCGTGTGCTGCGCGGCCTGTATGCGCCGGGTTCGACCATCAAGCCGGAAGTGGCGATCGCCGGGCTGGACTCCGGGGTGGTCAACGCCTCGACCCGGGTGTTCGATCCGGGTTACTACCAACTGCCGGACGTCGACCACAAATACCGTAACTGGAACCACAGCGGCGATGGCTGGGTGGACCTGGACGCGGCGATCATGCGCTCCAACGACACCTACTTCTACGACCTGGCGCACAAGCTCGGTATCGATCGCATGCACGATTACCTGGCGATGTTCGGTCTGGGCGAGAAAGTCTCCCTGGACATGTTCGAGGAATCGCCAGGACTGATGCCATCCCAGGCCTGGAAGCGCGCCACCCGGCGCCAGCCATGGTTCCCTGGCGAGACGGTGATCCTCGGCATTGGCCAAGGGTATATGCAGGTCACGCCGCTGCAGCTGGCCCAGGCGACGGCACTGATCGCCAACAAGGGCGTGTGGAACCGTCCTCATCTGGCCAAGACCGTCGATGGCGTAGCGCCGGTGGACGAACACCCGATGCCGAACATCCAGCTCAAGGATCCGGTCGACTGGGAGCTGGTCAGCCACGGCATGCAGATGGTGATGCACGCACCCCGTGGCACCGCGCGCGACGCAGCGGCCGGCGCGCAATACCGCATCGCCGGCAAGAGCGGTACGGCGCAGGTGGTGGCGATCAAGCAGGGCGAGCGTTACGACCGTCTCAAGACCCGCGAGCGCCATCGTGACAATGCCTTGTTCGTCGGTTTCGCCCCGGCCGAGCACCCGCAGATCGTGGTGGCGGTGATGATCGAAAACGGCGAGGCCGGCGGCCGGGTCGCAGGCCCTGTGGTACGTCATGTCATGGATGCCTGGCTGCTCGATCAGCAGGGCCACCTGAAGCCGCAATACGCCAGTCCCGGCAAGGGGCCGGACGTTCCTCACGCCTGAGTCATTTGAACATCAGGCTGTCCGGCAACTGCTCACGAATGCTGAGCATGTGCTGGATGCTGTCCAGGAACAGGGTTTCGGCCTGGCTCATCTTCTGTTCCCGGTGCCACAGCAGTTGGATATCGAAATCCACCACGCCCTCGTCCGGCGGCAAACGCCAGAGCAGCCCTTGCTCGACATCGCGCCGAACCAGATGGATCGGCAGGCAGCCGATACCGAACCCTGCGCAGATCAAGCGATAAATCTCTTCGAAACTGGTGGAGGAGGCGACGATCTTGCCGGTAAAGCCCTGCTGGTCGCGAAACAGCGTCAAGGGTGACAGGTTGCCCCCCAACTGGTCGCTGGTGAAGCTGACGAAGTTCTCGTTGGCCAGCTGTTGCAGGGTCAGGTTCTGTTGGCCGAACAGGCGGTGGCGCTGGCCGCAGAAGTAGGCATAACGCTCGCGAAACAGCACCCGCTGTTCCAGCCTGGGTTGCGGAAGGCGGCACAATCCGACCCCCAGGGTCGCAGTCTTTTGCAGCAGTGAACTGATGATGTCCGAGCTGCCCATCACCTCGACTTCCAGCTCGATTTTCGGGTGTGCCTCATGGAAATCGGCGAGGAACTCATCGTAATGCGGCGCCTGCACGCCGCTGACGGTGAGAATGCGGATCTTGCCCACCACGTCGTCGTTGCGGCTCTCCACCACGGTGCCCAGGCGGGAAATATCGCCGTAGATATCGGTGGCGATGCGCAGCACTTCCTCACCGGTTTCCGTCAACTCGAAGCGCCGTCCACTGCGCGCAATCAACACGCAATCGAGCTGTTCCTCCAGGCGTTTGAGGGCCTGGCTGACCGCCGACTGGGTGATGTGCAGGCGCGCGGCGGCGCGGCTCATGCTGCCTTCCTGGCCGATCACCAGGTAGGTGCGCAGCAGGTTCCAGTCCAGGCGATCGTTGAGGAAACGCCGGCCGACCCAGGGGTTGGAGGTGGAGAGCGGTGTGGGCATGGCGGCTCCATCTAGTAGCTGTGCTAATAGTAAGGATAAGGATTTGAAAATTGACTAATCCTGGCACGGCGGCGATAAAGCCCACAAGCGCCAAAGAGCGCCGCGTGACCAGCCTTCAGCACCTGCCCAAAACTACAAATACACAGGGTCCTTGCATGCACACCACCCCTCAGCCGCGCCGAGCCGCGGCGGCGGCCTTTATCGGCACGACCATCGAGTTCTACGACTTCTACATCTATGCCACGGCCGCGGCCCTGGTCCTCGGTCAGGTGTTCTTTCCCAGCAGCGACCCGGTGATGAGCACCCTGGCGGCCTTCGGCAGCTTCGCCGTGGGCTTCATCGCCCGGCCCATGGCCGGCATGGTGTTCGGCCACCTCGGCGATCGCCTCGGGCGCAAGAAAATGCTGCTGGTGACCATGGCACTGATGGGCCTGGCCACCACCGGCATCGGCCTGCTGCCCAGCTATGCCAGCGTCGGCATCTGGGCGCCCGTCAGCCTGATCGTGCTGCGCATCATCCAGGGCATTTCCGTGGGCGGCGAGTGGGGCGGGGCAGTGCTGATGGCCAGCGAACATGCCCCGGCCAGGCGCAAGACCTTCTACGCCTCCTTCGCCCAGCTCGGCAGCCCGGCCGGCCTGCTGCTGGCCTTGATCGCCTTCCGCCTGGTGACCAGCCTCGACCAGCAGGACTTCCTCGACTGGGGTTGGCGCCTGCCGTTCCTCGCCAGCGGCGTGCTGATGATGTTCGGCCTGATGATCCGCTCCGGTGTGCACGAGTCGCCGGAGTTCGCCAAGGCCCGGGACAACAACGAAACCGCCCAGTACCCGGTGATGGAAGTGCTGCGCAGCTGCTGGAAGCAGATCCTGTTCGCCGCCGCCGCGGTGACCATCGGCTCGGCCGGCTTCTTCTTCACCAATACCTTCATGATCACTTACGTCACCCAGTACCAGGGCATTTCCCGGGCGACCATTCTCGATTGCCTGTTCCTGGTGACGATCATCCAACTGCTGTCGCAGCCGGTCTCCGCGTTGCTGGCCGAGCGTATTGGCGAAGGGCGTTTCCTCAAGCTGGTGGCGCTGCTGTGCATGGCCACGCCGTACCCGATGTTCCTGTTGGTCGGCACCCAGAACATTGCGCTGATGACCCTCGGCATCGCCCTAGCGGTGGTGATTCTCTCGGCGCTGTACGCGGTGATCGCCGGCTACATGACCCAGGCCTTCCCGGTGCACCTGCGCTACTCGGGAATCTCTATCGCCTATCAACTGGCCTGCGCGGTCGCCGGTGGCAGCACGCCGCTGATTGGCACCTTGCTGGCCAGTAAGTTTTCCGGGCAGTGGCTGCCGCTGGCGGTGTTCTTCAGCCTGTTGTCGGCCCTGTCATTGATCGGCGTCTGCGGCCTGGCCCGGCTGCGCGCCAACCCGACTGTCCACCACGCTGCCAAAGAGGTGTATTCGTGAGCAAACCTGAACACATGAGCCCGATCGAATGGCAGGCCCGCTGCGAGCTGGCGGCCCTGTATCGACTGGTCGCGCACTTTCGCATGACCGACCTGATCGACACCCACATCACCCTGCGCATTCCAGGGCCGGAGCATCACTTTTTGATCAACCGCTACGGGGTGATCTTCGACCGCATGCGTGCCAGAGACCTGGTGCGCATCGACCAGCAAGGGCGCATCGTCGACCCGCATTACACCGGACACCGGGTCAACGCCGCCGGCTTCGTCATTCACTCGGCGATCCACATGGCGCGCCCGGACCTCAACTGCGTGATCCACACCCACACCGCCGCCGGCATGGCGGTGGCGGCGCAGAAGCAGGGCCTGCTGCCGATCAGTCAGCATGCGCTGAAGTTCTACGGCAAGTTGGCGTACCACACCTATGAAGGCATCGCCCTGTCCCTGGACGAGCGCGAGCGCCTGATCGCCGACCTCGGCCCGCACAAGGCGATGATCCTGCGCAACCACGGCCTGTTGGTGGGCGGTGCCAGCGTTGCCCACGCCTTCCAGGAGATCCACTTCCTCGAGCGCGCCTGCCAGGCCCAGGTCCAGGCGCTGGCCGGCGGTTGCGAACTGAATTACCCGTCGCCGGAAGTCTGTGCCCACACCGCCGAACAGTTCGAGCGCGACGACGCCGACAACATCATCGAGCTGGCCTGGGAGGCGGCCCTGACCCTGATCGAATCCCAGCGTGAGTCCTATCTGTCATGAGCATCGTGGTGCTGCTGTCCCGCGACAGTCTGTTGCTCAAGCAATTGCAGGCCGCCTTCGCCCGCTGCGCACCACAGGTGCAGGCGGTGCTGGCCGACGACCCGCGTGCCGCTCAGGCGCCAATGGCCGCCTGCTGGTTTCCACCCGCCGACAGCCTGGGGCGCTTGCCCAACCTGCAAGTGATTCATTCGGTGGCGGCCGGTATCGACCATCTGGAACACGACCCTGCATGTCCGGACCTGCCGATATGCCGGGTGGTGGACCCGGGGCACCGCCAGGGCATGACCGAGTACCTGCGCTGGGCAGTGATCCACTATCACCGCGGCTTCGACCGGGTGCTGGAGCAGCAGCGCGAACGGCACTGGGATCGGCCGCTGCAACGGCCGGCGCGGCAGTTCAAGGTCGGGATCATGGGCCTGGGGTCGCTGGGTAGCGCCATCGCCCTCGACCTGGCCGCCGCTGGCTATGACGTGCGTGGCTGGGCCCGCAGCCCCAAGAGTCTGGTGGGGGTGCAAACCTTCGTCGGGCCGGGGCAACTGGAGCCCTTTCTCGATGAAGTGGAGCTGCTGATCAACCTGTTGCCGCTGACTGCCGAGACCCGCGGCATTCTCGGGCGAGACAGCTTTGTCCGGCTGGCCCACGGCGCGGCGCTGGTCAACGTCGGGCGGGGTGGTCACCTCAATCTCGACGACTTGCGCCAAGCCCTGGCCAGCGGTCAATTGCGCGGCGCCTTGCTCGATGTATTCGAGCAGGAACCCTTGTCGGCCGAGCATCCGCTGTGGGCCACCCCCGGGGTCACCATCACCCCGCACATGGCCTCGGCGGCTTCCCACGATTGCATCGCCGAACAGGTGGCGGACAACCTGCGGCGCCTGCAAGCCGGCGATGCGCTGTTGAACGAGGTGGACAGGGCCCAGGGTTACTGAGCGCCCAGGCAGGCCTGCAAGGCTTCGATAAAGACCGTCTCGGCGCGGCTCATGCGCTGTTCGCGGTTCCACAGCAGATGGATGTCGACGTCGGCGATGCCGTCGTGGGGCGGCAGGCGCCACAGCAGCCCGGCTTCGACATCGGCCGCCATCACATGCTCGGGCAGGCAGCCGATGCCGTAGCCGGCGATCACCAGGCGCCGCACTTCCTCCAGGCTCGGCGACGAGGCGACGATGCGCCCGCTGAAACCCTGCTGGTCGCGAAAGATAGTCAGCGGCGAGAGCATGCCGCCGATCTGGTCGCTGGTGAAGCTGACGAAATTCTCCCGCTGCAAATCGCCCTCGGCCACCTTCTGCTGGCCGAACAGCCCATGGTGCTTGCCACAGAAAAACGCGTAGCGCTGGCGCAGGAACAGCCGCTGTTCCAGGCGTGGCTGGGGCCGGCGGTTGAGGCTCAGGCCGAGGGTCGCGGTTTTCTCCTGCAGGGCGCTGACAATGTCCGAACTGCGCATCACCTCGATCTCCAGGTCGACCCGCGGGTGCTGGCGATGGAAGTCGGCGAGGAAGTCATCGAAACGCTCGGAAAAGATCCGGCTGATCATCAGCAGGCGCACCTTGCCGATCACCTCGTCGGCCGGCTGCTCCAGCACGCCGCTGACCTGGGACATCTGGCCGTAGATCTCGCCGGCCAGGTGGAAGATCTGCTCGCCGACTTCGGTCAGGGCAAAGCGTGGCCCGCGCCGAGCGATCAACTGGCGGCCCAATTGTTCTTCCAGGCGCTTGAGGGCCTGGCTCACCGCCGGCTGGGTCAGGTGCAGGCGGGCGGCCGCGCGGCTGATGCTCAGCTCCTGGCCGATTACCCGGAAGGTGCGCAGCAGGTTCCAGTCCAGGCGGTCGTTGAGCAGGCGGTCGGGCAGACGGTTGGACATGGTGCAGGGCTCTGGGTCGAAGGACAAGACTGATAATAAGCAACAGTAATAATCAGCATAATAAATAGAAAATTGACTAATTATAGGCCCGCGACGATAAATCCCACCCAGACAGGCGCCGTCAGAGCGCCTCTGCGTTCCCGTTCTCTCCTGCCAGAAAAATAATCAAAGGAGCACGATCCATGAAGCCTTCAGCTTCGCCCCAGCCGCGCCGTGCGGCCGCCGCCGCCTTTATCGGCACCATGATCGAGTGGTACGACTTCTACATCTACGCCACCGCCGCGGCGCTGGTGTTCGGCGCCTTGTTCTTCCCCTCCGACGACAAACTGTTCAGCACCATGGCGGCCTTCGGCACCTTCGCCGTGGGCTTCTTCGCCCGGCCACTGGGCGGCATCGTGTTCGGTCATATCGGCGATCGCATCGGGCGCAAGAAATCCCTGGTGATCACTTTGCTGATGATGGGCGTGGTCACGGTGTGCATCGGCCTACTGCCGACTTATGCACAGATCGGCGCGACGGCGCCGGTGCTGCTGATCCTGCTGCGCATCGTCCAGGGCATTGCCGTTGGTGGCGAGTGGGGCGGGGCGGTGTTGATGGCCGGCGAGCATGCGCCCAAGGGTCGGCGCAACTTCTTCGCCTCTTTCGCCCAGCTGGGCAGCCCGGCCGGGTTGATCCTGTCGCTGCTGGCCTTCAGCGCAGTCACCCGCTTGCCCGAAGAAGACCTGATGAGCTGGGGCTGGCGCTTGCCGTTCCTCGCCAGCGCGCTGTTGCTGGTGGTGGGCCTGGCGATTCGCCTGGGGGTCAATGAGTCGCCGGAATTTCTCGCCAGCCGCGAGCAGGCACACAAGGCCCAGCGCAAGGAGCAGGCGCCGGTGATGGAGGTGCTGCAAAGCGCCTGGCGCCCGCTGCTGCTGTGCATCGGCGCCAACACCCTGGGGATTGCCGGGGTGTATTTCACCAACACCTTCATGATTGCCTACAGCACCCAGCAACTGGGGTTGCCGCGCTCGCTGATCCTGGAATGCCTGTTCGTGGTGGCGATCATCCAGTTCTGCATCCAGCCGCTGGCGGCCTGGACCGCCGAGAAGCTCGGCGCCACGCGTTTCCTGTGCCTGGCGTCGTTGCTGGCCATGGCGTCGCCGTACCCGATGTTCGTGCTGGTGAGCAGCGGCCAGGCGCCGCTGATCATCCTCGGCATCGCCCTGGCGGTGGTGTGCATGGCGTCCTTCTACGCGGTGATCGCCGGCTACGTCAGCGGCATGTTCGAGACCCGCGTGCGCTACACCGCGATCTCCCTGGCCTATCAGGTCTGCGGCGCCTTGGCCGGTGGCCTGACGCCGCTGATCGGCACCTGGCTGGCCCACCGGTTCGCCGGCCAGTGGTGGCCGATGGCGCTGTTCTACAGCCTGATCGCGACCATCTCGCTGCTCTGCGTGCTGGCCCTGTCTCGCCGGCATGCCGCCGCCCACCGCCTGGAAATGGCTTGAGTTTTTATCGCATCCGGAGAACCGAAGCATGTTGAAGATCAACGGCGAACGCCTGTGGGCGAGCCTGATGGCCATGGCCGAAATCGGCGCGACCGCCCGTGGCGGCAGCTGCCGCCTGGCCCTGAGCGAAGACGACAAGGTCGGGCGCGAACTGTTCGCCCGCTGGTGCCTGGAGGCCGGCATGAGCCTGAGCGTCGACCCCATCGGGAACCTGTTTGCCCGCCGTCCGGGCAGCGACCCCGACGCCGCCCCGGTGATGATGGGCAGCCACCTCGACACCCAGCCCGAAGGCGGGCGCTTCGATGGCGTGTACGGCGTGCTCGCCGGCCTGGAGGTGGTGCGCCGCCTCAATGATCTGCACATCCAGACCCGCAAGCCGCTGGAAGTGGCGGTGTGGACCAACGAGGAGGGCGCGCGTTTTACCCCGGCCATGTTCGGCTCGGCGGTGTTCACCGGGATCATGGACCTGGAGACCGCCCTGGCGGTGCGCGACGCCGACGGCATCAGCGTCGCCGAGGCGCTGCACGCCACCGGTTACGCCGGCACGCGGCCCCTGGGCGAGGCGGTGGATGCCTACTTCGAGGCGCATATCGAGCAGGGGCCGATCCTCGAAGACAATGCCAAGAGCATCGGCGTAGTCAGCGGCGGCCAGGCAATCCGCTGGCTCGACGTGCAGGTCGAAGGCATGGCGGCCCATGCCGGCACCACGCCCATGCCGCTGCGCAAGGACGCGCTCTACGGCGCCGCGCAGATGATCCTGGCGATCGAAACCCTGGCCACGGATTTCGCCCCCGAGGGCCTGACCACCGTCGGCGAACTGAGCATCGCCAAGTCCTCGCGCAACACCATTCCCGGCCTGTTGCAGTTCACCGTCGACCTGCGGCACCACCGCGACAGCGCCATCGCCGCCATAGAACAGGAAGTGCGCGCGCGGCTTGGTGCCATCGCCGAACAACGCCAACTGAAGGTGACCATCAGCCCGCACTGGATCAGCCCGGCCACGCCCTTCGATGCCGACTGCGTGGCGGCGGTGCAGCAGGCGGTGGACGGCCTGGGCTACGCTCAACAATCGATCGTCAGCGGCGCCGGCCATGACGCCATCCATCTGGCGCGGTTCTGCCCGACGGCCATGGTCTTCATCCCTTGCGTCGGCGGGCTGAGCCACAACGAAGCCGAAGACGTACTGCCCGAGGACGTGCGCCAGGGCACCGACGTATTGCTCAACGCCGTGCTGGCCCGCGCCGGCCAGGTTGCATAAGGAGAAGGTCATGCGCAGTTTTTTCCACCCCGAACAGCTGTTGCACCATCCGCGCAGCTATTACTCCCGCGGCCAGATGCGCACGCCCCAGGAAGTGCCCGAGCGCGCCCAGCGCCTGGTCCAGGCAGCGCACTCCCTGGGCTTTGAGGTGCTGCAACCGGAGGATGCGGGCCTGGAGCCGCTGCTGGCGGTGCACGGCGCGGCGTACCTGCAATTCCTCAAGGAAGCCCACCAGCGCTGGAAGGAAATTCCCGAAGACTGGGGCGACGAGGTGATGTCGAACATCTTCGTCCGTGAACCCAACGCCCTGCGCGGTATCCTCGCCCAGGCCGCGCGGTACCTGGCCGATGGCAGCTGCCCGGTGGGCGAGCTGACCTGGCGTTCGGCCTACTGGTCGGCGCAAAGCGCGATTGCCGGCGCCCGGGCCTTGCTCGATGGCGAGCCGGCGGCCTACGCCCTTTGCCGCCCGCCGGGCCACCACGCCCGGGCCGAAGCCGCCGGCGGCTTCTGCTACCTGAACAACGCGGCGATCGCCGCCCAGGTGCTGCGCGAGAAGTTCGCCCGGGTCGCGGTGCTGGACACCGACATGCACCACGGCCAGGGCATCCAGGAAATCTTCTACGAGCGCGACGATGTGCTGTACGTCTCGGTGCACGGCGACCCGACCAACTTCTACCCGGGCGTCGCCGGTTTCGCCGACGAGCGCGGCAGCGGCGCGGGGCTGGGCTACAACCTCAACCTGCCAATGGCCCACGGCTCAAGCGAAGCGGATTTCCTCGCCCAACTGGAAACCGCCCTGGCGGCGGTAAAGACCTTCGACGCGCAAGTGCTGGCGCTGTCTCTGGGCTTCGACATCTACGAACTCGACCCACAAAGCAAAGTGGCAGTGACCCGCGCCGGTTTCGCCCGCCTCGGCGAACGCATCCGCAGCCTCGGCCTGCCGTGTTTGATCGTGCAGGAGGGCGGCTATCACTTGGAAAGCCTAGAAGACAACGCCCGGGCATTTTTTGCCGAGGCCGGGGCCTGGAAACTCTGATTGCGGTGGTTGTCAGATCGCTTCGCGGGCAAGCCTCGTTCCTACAGACAATGGTGCTTCTGTAGGAGCGAGGCTTGCCCGCGATGAACGTTAACGATAACGCGCCACCTCTGAACGCCCCTCATAGCAAAGCCCCGAATCAAAAGATCCAGGGGCTTTTTTAATGCCTGCAACAGGCTGTCGCAGAGAGTATTGGGAGGAGCCTCAAGCGCTTAGAACCGACCCGCCTCCGCCCTTTGCATCGCCTTGCCCTGAGCAACATCCTGCAACGCTACGCCATCCCTCAGCAGCAATGAGGTGATCGTTCAGGCGCTAGATGGTGGGCTAGTCATTCGCTGAAAAAGCTGACTTCTTCTTCCAATTCTTTCCAGGAGGTTTAGGACGTCTCCTAGATCAATGCCATTGGTGGCTTGCTAGCCTGGCTCGGCTGTTCAGCTTGGCCGAATCTAGACGTAACCAGCCCAAAAATGAGTTGCGCTTACATTAAGTCCGCGCACAAGAGCTCACGCTATATCGCATTCGAATAGCGGCTAGTATAGTTTTTGACTCTACCCAATCTCAGGGAACAGTCCGAGCTGACTGTAATACATTTATTTGGGATGAATGAATATGAAATATATCCTGGCATTTCTGCTGATTTCTCCGATTGCTCAAGCTGCAACAGTAGAAGTTTGTGATGCCAATGGCCCTAAACATTTTATTTCGCAGTGGGCAGAAGATGGTGATTCTGTTTATACGCTCTCAAGAGTTGATGGAGTAAAGTTCTCTACTCAAGAGGGTAAGATTGTCTATAGTGATGATCTCAATGGGGATGGGGTGAAAGACTTTATTTTTTCTTCTTCTGATAGTGAAGGATCAAGCAAGGATAAGGTCTATGGTTTTTTGATTCAGTGTCGAGGGTATTTAAAGTTTGTTGGTGGGGAATATTTTGCGGGTATTAAGGTTTTAGATGCTTCTCCGGGTGGTGCAAATAAATATAAAAATATTGAAATATATTCCTATCAGAGAGATAAGAGTGGTGGCGTTATGTACAAGGGTAAGGATGCGCTGACTAAGTCACATGTGTGGAGCTTCAATCAAGGTGCTCAAAGGTATGAAGGTGAGTCTGAGTAGTACTCTGTGATTTTGTGCTTATAGGGGAAGCTGTTATTTTAATGATGAATGATTGGCGGTTTATATTTTTAGTATGCGTTGTTAATTGAAGTTTAGCGTTGATATATTGTTGGGAGTGTCATGTAAAGCACAACCTATATGACGCGTGTGATAGCGGTGGTCATCCCGACACCCCCACCTCTGTAGGAGTGAGGCTTGCCCGCGATAAACCTCAACGATAACGCGCCACCTCTGAACGCCCCTCATACCAAAGCCCCCGAATCAAAAGATCCAGGGGCTTTTTTAATGCCTGCAACAGGCTGTCGCAGAGGATGTCGGGAAGGGCCTCAAGCGCTTAGAGCCGAATCCGCCTGCGCCCCTTGCATCGCCTTACCCTGGGCAACATCCAGCAAGGCTACGCCATCGCTCAGCAACAGCGAGGCGATATCGGCGATCTGGAACAAATCACTTTCATCCGCGGTACGCGCTGTCATGCAAGACAGGCTGTTCATCAGTTTGTGAATGGCGCGAACGCGTCGGTCGGCGCAGGCCAGTAAGTCCACCAGCGAGGCACTGGAATCGATCAGCAGGACAGGATGCTCGGTGGCAGTGCTGTGAAGCGGGATATATCCGTTCATTGATGTAGCTCCGTGTGTTAGGTGGGCTACCACCAAACCCTCCTACAAGCTGGGTGGCAGCTGTACGCGGGGTAGGAGACCGGTCACACGACCCGGCCACGCCGAAGCGTGCCCGCGCACAGCCGCCATAAACACAGGGCAGCAAAAAGCACCCAGAAAAAGCTGGGCGCTCGTGCACGGTGTGATACTCGGGCTCCTACACCCGGCCGCTGATTTGGCAGCGACCGGCGCAGAGTAATGATGCTCTTTCATGAGTGCAAGCCCCGACTCAATGACTGAACGTAACAAGGCAGTAAGCGATCAATGCGCCTGCTCAGACCTTGATCCGATTCATGCGTCAGACAAGTACAGGCACGCTTGTAGGACTCTCCTGAAATACACGGTTTTACCCTGTTCAAGTGCTCTGTTCCCTTGAGCCGACAGATGACGGCCAGCACCATCCCCCCGCCTTATCAATAGATCCGCCGCGTTCAACGGCTTGTTTGGACGCATCGTTTATCAGGGAGGAGGGTGTATGGGGTTGCGCCTTATTCGTCGGCAAGATCGCGAGCGTGAAGGAATTGGTTTCAACAAAATCGAGTCGCCATTTTTTGCCCGGTTCGAGGTTCAGCAGGCCTTCGGACATTACGGCAACAGAATCGATGGGCTGGATGATTTGCTTTATGCCCACGGCAGTTCGCGCGGCCATCTATCAAGCGATGATCTGCGCGAAATCCTGGCGAGCGTAGAAAATGGCGATTGGCTGCTGGTCTCGAATGACCCTTTCAGCCCTTTGAGTTGTGACACCTTCGGCAAGTATTCGCACATCACTGGAAAGGGCTGGGCGGCGAGTTCCCTGGATCATCGCGTGCAAGAAAAAACCAAGCCTGCGTTGCCGGATGCCGAACCTGTCGTAAAACCTCAACCGCAAGAGCCGGGCTTTTACGTCGTGCCTAAAAGCATGACCCGTGAACAGCTTGAGTCTTCGCTGTTCACTGCTCGCAACCCAGCCGTGATGAGCAAGTTTGAGTCGCTGAATCCCGACTTGAGCGACGTCAAAGCGGGCTCGATGATCCTGCTCAGCGATCCCAACAACCTGCAATGTACCCGCGAAGAAGGGTTGCTGATGGAGGCCGCGGCCAAGACCAACGACGCACTCAAATCGCTCAGCGCGGAAGAAGCGAACTTCATGGCCAGGCACCGAGACGAAATCGAAAACTTTCTGGCACAGGGTTCGACGGCTATCGGCATCGGCGAAGCGATGTTTGCCAAGAACCTGGAAGACGTCAAAACCACGCTGCGTGACATCGAAGCGTTGCATCAACGCACGTTCCAGAAAGAGGGCCACCTGCGGTCGCCAGAGTTCTTTGCCGAACGTAAAAAGCTGCTGGCACAACTCAATACCCGACTAACCTCCATGACCCGAAAAGGCATTGGCTTCCCCGATCATCCGAACTTGAAAAGTGCCCTGGGGATCTCCAGCCGCAGTCTGGTTCACCGCTGGACCAAGGCCGGGGCTGCGGAGCAGATTCCAGGTTATGCCACGCACATCGAGGGAGTGGCCAAGGCGGCTAAAGTCGTCAAGTATGGCGGCTGGATAGGCACGGCTCTTGGCGGTGGAGCTTCTTATATGAAGGTTCAAGATGTGTGCGCAGCGGGTAACACTGAGGCATGCGAGAAAGTCAGATTCACCGAGACCGGTAGCTTTGTCGGTGGGGTTGCAGGAGGTTCCATCTCTGGAGCCTTTTTAACGACTCCTATTGTCGGAACACTGTGCGTCGCGCTGGGTGTTCCAACTGCTGGCTTAGCCTCGTTGGCTTGTGGTGTCGTGGTTGTAGGAGGCGCTTCTTTTACGGCTGGTATTGTTGGTAACTCTGCCGGGGAAGCAATGGCCGAGAAAGTTTATGAGGCGGTTAAATGAGCCTGAATACGGCAGACAAAATTTTTTTGGTGGTTGGAATCGTCGATTTTGCGGGGATATTTATTGTGCTTGGTATCTGCTTGCACATGGCCTACACCAAGATGGATTTGATGTTGGAGCATCTGAAAAACAGTGCTGTGCTTAGCACACTGACCACGCTCAGGCACGGCGGTCCGTGGGGGAAATTGATTCTGGTCGGGAGCATTTCCGGTTTTGTGACTTTCCCCAATTTTTACCTTAAGCGTGGCTGGGTCAGCGCTGAGGATTTGCTTGGGTTTCCTGCGGCGCTTAAGCGCAAGTTGGTCGTGCTGCAGTGGAGTGCGCTAGGGCTGATAGTGGTAATGACGGGGCTTGCAGCGGTGGTCAAGCTGGGTGTTGTTTGAGGTCATTTACGAGAGCTGCCAATGAATACCCCTGAGATCGTTTTCGGCTATCTGGGCGGAGTCGTGATTCTCGGTGCATTTGTTTGGATCGGTGTCGCGTTGCACATGGCTTATACCAAGCTGGATGTGCTCCTGGACCATCTGAAAAACTGTTCCGCCATCATAGCCCGCGCTCCGTTAAGACACGGCGGCCCCTGGGGGAAGCTTTTGCTGATTGGGGGTATCTCCGGGGTCGTGACGTTTCCCGGTTTTTATCTCAAAAGAGGGGAGTTGAGCACTGAGGACTTAAACAATTTCCCCCTGCCATTTAAACGAAAGTTGGCATGGTTGCAGTGGAGCGTAATTGGGCTTCTGGGCTTTGCCTTTTTGCTATGGGTTGTTGGCAAAGTGGTGGGTTGGCACTCATAAACCCTGTGTGTTTCAGCATTTCTGTAGGGCGTTGGCGGTGCTTCCCCAGTCATCCACTGATCGCGGAATGACACATATTGCAGATTGCCGAACACCCCAATTTGTGCGAAAACCACACAGATTCTGTGCCGCCCGCACTGTGTTCGAGCTTGAGGTATTTCCCTAGCATTTCCTCATTCACTCAACCGAAGAAGGAAATACCCATGCAATGTTTTACCCGTCGTTTCCTCGCCGCTTGTGCATTTTCCGGCATTGTCGCCAGTACCGGTGCCTTGGCTGAAGGCCATCCGACCATTCGCGCCATGTCGGGCGCCATGCCGGTCAGCGAGTTGCCTGCGGGCAAGTCCGCGCTGCTGGTGATCGATTTCCAGAACGAATACTTCACCGGCCGCATGCCGATCCCCGATGGCGCCAAGGCCCTGGCCAATACCCGTGAGCTGATCAAGTATGCCGACAGCCACAAGATGCCGGTCTATCACGTCCAGCACGTTGCACCGGCCGGTTCTGCGGTGTTCGCCATCGATGGCGAAACCGTGAAGTTCCACCCGGACATGATGCCGCGGGCCAAGGATACGGTTGTGCAGAAAAGCACGGTCAGCGTCTTCGCCAGTACCGATCTGGATAAGCGCTTGAAGAGCGCCGGCATCGAGAACCTGATCATCTCCGGCCTCATGACCCACGCCTGTGTCGCCGGTGCCGCTCGTGACGCCGCGCCGCTGGGCTACAAGGTCATAGTCGCCTCCGATGCATCGGCCACTCGCGACATCACCCGGGTCAACGGTGACAAGGTCGACAAGGATGCCTTGCACAAGGCCGCGCTGGCCGAGGTCGAGGACACCTTCGGTGACGTGATGACCACTGCCCAGATCCTCAAATTGCCGGTGCGTTAAGTCGATATGAATCAGATGCTCGCCATGCGTGTGTTCCGCTGCATCGTCGAAGCCCAGGGGTTTTCAGCTGCCGCCGAGCGGCTGGACACCACTCACTCCTCGGTGTCGCGACACTTGCAGCAACTGGAGTCCACGCTCGGCGTGCGTCTGATCAATCGCAATACCCGGCGCATGAGTCTCACCGCGGCGGGCGAGCGTTATTACACGGCCTGCGTGGACATCCTGGAACGCGTCGATGCCGCGTCCCAGGCCGTCACTCTGGAGCAGGAACGCCCCTCCGGGCTGCTGCGCATCAGCGCACCGCTGGTGGTCGGCACCCTGGAGCTGGCCCATTGGTTGCCGGCGTTCCAGCAGCGGTATCCGGATATCCAGGTCGATCTGTCCTGCTCCGACCCCTTTGTCGATCTGGTGGCCGATGGCTTCGATGTGGCCATCCGCATCTGCGGTCCCTTGGCCGACAGCAGCCTGGTCGCGCGTTTGCTCACGGTCTCGCCCATGGTGATGGTTGCATCATCGGCCTACGTCTTCAGGTGCGGCCTGCCACGCAGCGTGGCCGAACTCAGCGAGCATCGGCTGCTGACCTTTGCCTCGGCTACTCAGTGGACCCTAGTGAATGACAAGGACGAGCCGGTCGCCGTGACCGCCGACAGTAGCTTTCACACCGACACCATCACTGCGCTGCACGCCTGCGCCTTGGCAGGCGGGGGCATCGCGGCCTTTACCTTGGCCACAGTGCAGGACGACCTGCTGGCCGGCAGGCTGGTGCGGATTCTTCCCGAGTTCACCCTCGGCGTGCGTCATTACTATGCGCTGTACCCCCATGCCCGGAACCTGCCCGCCAAGGTCCGGGTATTCGTCGATTTCATGGCCGAGTATTACCGGCTCAAGTCATGATCCTGGAGCTTGGGAAATTCCCTACAAGCTTCTGGGAACGTCCCTGCTCATCACTCCGCCGTCAGCCCGCAGAATGCCTCTCCCTGGCTCCATGGAAGCGGCAGACGAACGATGATCTCACTGCGTATTCTGGTTTTGGAAAAGCACTCGGTTCAGCGCAGCGCGGTGGTCGCCGCGCTTCAGCAACTGGGTGTTTACGACATTGTGCAGGCCAGCCGTGGCGAGCAGGCGTTGGCCTTGATGCAAAGGCCTGGCCCAGCTCGAGTCGAAGGGCTGGCAGGGTAACGAGTCGCGCCAGTACGGCTCCGCGACCCAGACCAACCTGGCCTGGTCCCTCGGCGCCGGCGTTGCCTACGACGTGACGGATCGCCTGGCCCTGGACCTCGGCTATCGCTACGTCGACATGGGCGATACCGAAAGTGGCTGGAACAACTTCCTGAATGCCCGCGGCCTGCAGGACGAGAAGATGAAGGCCAATCTGGTGTCCAGCGAGGTCGTGCTGGGTATGCGCTGGGCTTTCTAAGGTAGACAGGGAGGCGTTCTCTGCGTCCCAGGAGGGGCAGGCCCCGCCCCGCCTGGCATCAGGAACCCACATCCCACTGCTTGGGAAAAGTCCTACATACCGGTTTTATCGTGCTCGATAAGCTTGTGGCGCCTCAGCTGGAGTCAGCTGCACATCCAAATGGCGGTTTCCCACGATGATCAATAAAACCCTGCGGATACTGATCGCTGACGATCAGCACTTCCAGCGCCTGAACATTGAAAAGCCCCTCAACCAGCTGGGGTACTTCCGCATCGCCCCGGTGCACTCGTTCGACGAAATCGAAACCCTGACCTGCGGTTCCTGCAAGCCGTTCGATCTGTTGATCATCAGCACCGCACTGGTCGCCGACCTGGATATCGACCTTGAAGCCTTCTGCCGCGACAACCCGCTGATTCGCCACGCCCTGATCTACGACAGCCAGCAGGCGCAGTTGCCGCCGCTGCCGGAGCCGCTGCCGCCGGCACTGCAGCTCAGCCTGTCGGGCGCGCCGGGGAGCGAGTCGCTCAAGAGCCTGATGGCGATGATCGATCCCCCTCCACGATGCCACGGGTTGCAGGTTCTGCCGTGGTTACGCGGGCTTTCCCGGGGGCGGGTCAGTTAGGGCTGGGTGGTTCGGGATGCTCATTGGATCGCTATCGCCAACAAGCGCGTTCCTACAGGTACAGAGTTGCCTGAGTGTAGGAGCGCGCTTGCTCGCGATAGGGCCTGTCCTGGCTTCGATCTGCTCAGCGGGTTGGAGCGATATGGGCGAGGGTGTCGAATAGAGGTTGTGCTTTCGGGTCGAGTTTCATCACATTCCCGCCGTTGGCCGCGACCACCACCCCTGCCACCGCATTGATCGCACTCATGAATGCCCCTTCCAGCCATCCACCCAGGTGACTGTAACTGTCACAGGCGAGGAAAAACCGGTTGTTCAGTGCGGGGTTGGCGGCGTGGGTGTGATAGCGGAAGCACAGGTTGCTCAGGTGGTGATCGCCAGTCATATCCAGCTTGAACCCTCCTGCGCTGCGATTGGTGGTCCAGTCATAGACAAAACGGTTGTCGTTTTGCACCTTGTCCAGCAAGGCCCCGAACCACCAGCGTTTGTATGTACCGGGTTCTGCAGCGGGGTCCTGCACGTCATGGTCGACCCGGTTGATCATGGTCTGGAACATGTACCAGGCGCTCTGCGGCCCCTCGTCGCCGCTGGAGTTCTGCGGGTAGCGGGCGTAGTCCTGCTGCAGGCGGGTCGAGTCGTCTTCCCAGGTATAGCTGGCCAGGAAGCTTGAATACTCTTGCCCCGCGATTGAGCTGGGAACGATGTAACTGGCGGCCAGACCGGAGTCGCTGACCACGGCTTGTATCGGGGCCCCCCTGAATGTGGGGACGCTCCCGTTACTGCTGTCGGCCTGGCTGATAAGGCCGAACACTTTGGACGAGCGGGTCATGTGCAGTTGGTTGATGGCACTGACGATGCGTTCGGTTGGCGCCGTATCGGACCGGCTGAGTTGCAGGGCGGGATAAACCTGAGTCGCGGTGTCTGTCCCCAACTGGAGTCGAGCATCTCCAACCTGAGTATTTTCTATCCCACTGGGACTGTAGCCACTGCGGCGAATCAGCGGCGTCAGTTGGTCCTGGGGCATGGCGAGAAGGACGTAGTCGTAGTCTTTCTCCCGCAACTCGCTGGACGTGTTGGTGTAGTGCCACAGCTTGGCCTTACGCGCTGAACTGCTGTCCGCCGGCATGAAATGATAGGCATCGGACACCCTGCCATTGATGAAGTTGGCCACCAGTTTGCCTGCCCCCTCACTCATGGCTTTTTCGTGCAGCTTTTTGATGAACTCGACATTTTCTTCTACCGGCAAGGTGTACTCATTGCTGTAGTTCCACAGCACCAGGCGCATCATCTCCACCAGCGAGATGTTGTAGAGCGGCTTGAAACCGCCCGTGCCGAAACCGAAGCGGCCGAACAACTCCACGCAGTAATCGATGGTGCCTTGCGCATCCAGGCCTGGAATGTCCGGCAGCCGGTCCTCATCTTCTTCGCCAGGATTGTCGCTGACGTGGGTCATGATCTTCCGGATGGCGCCGGCCAGGGTGGTGTGATCGTGCTCAGCGATGAACGCCTGCCAGTCCTTGTAAATGCCGTCGAGGGTGTCGCCATCGGTCGATTCCGCTTTCAGAAGCGTTGCTACTGCCGCGGGATCACGTTTGCCAATCTTGAACAGGGAACTGTCGTTTTTCAGGCTCCCCGGAAAGTACTTGAAGACCAGCTGTTGTACCCGCCGGGTCGGAGAGTCGCTATCCAGCCAATCCTCATCCTTATAACGATCGACCCGATTGCCGAAGACGAACTCGGTGGGGACTTTTCCTGGGTTGGGGAAGACCTTGACCGTCTCCGTGGGGTTGAATGCCTTGCTTGCGTAGTGCCAGGTCAGCCCGGCAATTTCCGGAAAACGCATGGCGCCGACTTCATATACCGTACGTTCGGTATCGCCGGTCGAGACGCGCGCGGCGCTGACCCGGCCAGCTCGTCGGTTTTGGGTATCGATGTCTTTGTTGGGTGGCGGGACAAGAAAGTGATCCGGGTCGCTGTCGTACAGGTCCACGACAATCTTGCTGCCATCGGGCAAGCCTTTGGCCAGTTGCGAGAGTTCATAGAAGGCGCAGATCCCTGCCGCCCCGGCACCAACGATGGCGACTCTATGGGTACCCTCGGGTAGTTTGCCGAGCGGCGCTTGCACGGTATGGGGATAGGCGACCCGGGCCGAGTCGGGATGACGATAGTGCTGTGAGAGTTTCTGCAGGTCTGCGATGGTCGAGGTGCTGTTGACGGAGGCCGAGTTGGCCCAGTCCCAGATGACGGTAATACTCATGATGAATGCTCCTTGCATAATCGAATGCTGACTGAACGCCAGCTGCTTCCCTACGAAGCTTTGCTTAGCCGTAGTCGCTCACATAAGCCAGGACACCTTGGGCGATCAGGGCGTTGCCCTTGTAACGGGTCGCCTGTAGCAGCACGGCGATCTGGTTGTCGCTGGCGATGGCTTTCGGAAAGGTATTGCCGCTGTCGAGCGGGTTTATTGGCGTTTCCGTCCCTAACTGGTTGAAGTAGTCATCGAACTGGTTGAGAAAGATGCCGGTATAACCGGTACTCCAGGTCACCAGGAAATCAATGACACCGTCTTTGGCCGGCATGGCACTGATATAGGGCTGGCTCGAGGCGTAGGCATTGTTGTTCAGGCGAACGGGGGAGAGGGCTTGCTTGTCCTGATCGTTTTGGTACTGCTCGGCTTCATACTGACCGGCCTTGCCGAAGATCCGGAGCCGGTCGCCATAGACATAGGCACTGGTGCCGATATAAACCAGCATGATGCTGTTGTGCACTGGGTCGAAAGTCGCATGGAACTTGCCCATGCCGGCCTGCGAATAGCTGGTGATCAGGTTGACTGGTGAAGTACCGAAGCTGGGCCTGCCCACCCGCAGGAAGTTGATCTTGCTCAGGGTTTCCTGGACGCCGACGATCACCCCGTCGCCATGGTTCATCAGCACGATATTTTCGTAGGTGGAAGCGTCCAGGTCGGCGCTGGGACTGAAGAGGCTCGGATAGACAGCGGTGGTGATCGTCACCGGATAACTGGTCGGCTCGAGGGTGTCCCTGTCCAGCCAGATGCCTTGCAGCTGGCGTTCGGTCACGCCGATCCAGCAAGCGAAGAGCTGGCAGTTGGTGGGGTTGTAGATGACCCTTGGGCAGACATAGTGACCGTTGGCGCCACTGATCTGGATTTCCGGGTAGGGCGCGCCGATGCCCAGGCGGTCGTTGACGCTGTATTTGCGCGCGAAGATGCGAAAGGTTCCAGGGTCGTTGCTGGCCCAGACGGCAACGAAGTCGTCGCTGCCCCGGATCGGCGTGGTGTCGACATCCTTCTGGGTCAGCTGGGTGAAGGCGGGAAGCAGATAGGTCGGGCGCAGCGTGCCATTTTTCGTCTCCAGGCGGCCATAGAGCGTGGTGTAGCCGGAAGCCTTCGGCCCTTGGTAGGTGCCGATCAGGTGACCGCTGACATCGGTCTTCAGCACGCCGCGCAGGGATTCGTTGCTGGAGTCATCGTAGAAAATATTCAAGCCGTTCAACCAATTGGTATTCATTCAGGCACCTGTGACTGTTTGAGGAATGTCTTCGGAATGGGACCCGTCGGCCGTGCAGGGCAGGCCGGGGTTGGGGGACTTGCCATCGATCCTTGATCGCAACGCCTCACCGCAACTGCCGATACAGGGGGCGATATGGACAGCGGCCATGCTCATATCAGCGGTCCTGGCGGCTGATGGACTGGCTGTCGTATTGCAAGCCGACATGCCGGGGTTCGCTGCAGTCGTCCTGGTAGGCGATGCCATAGAGGCTGTCGGTGGCGATAGCGCGATGGTTGCCAGGCAGCGTGGCCTCCAGGGAATGCTCGATGCTGGTGGGGTCCAGGTCCGCGCTGAATTCCGAGAAGTCGATGCTGGCATCGCCCTCCCAGGAAACCAGGTAGCGGCTCTGTTCCTGCGCGCCGTTCTGGATGCGGGATATCTGCGGACGGTAGTAGCTGCCGGGACGCAGGCTCAATTGCCGAAATTGCAGGGGAGCCACGCTGTGCCGGGGCAGAAGGGTTTTCTTCGAGGGCGTATCGCCGAAGATCCGCGAGGCAATGCCATAGACCCGTTGTTCTTTGGTAACCGGGGTGAGGGTGCCGAAGCAGGTGACCAGGGTGCTGTAATCGGGGTCGAAGACCGCCGTGTGATAACCGATCTGTTCCGCGCTCAGGTTGAACAGATGACGGTGGCTCACGACCCCGCTCTGGGGGGGACCGACGTGGTAGACCGCGATGTTGTGGTGGCTGTTGACGAATTGCAGGAAGGCGCCACCGTTGGCGTCGGCGACCAGGGTCAGGTTGCGCCCGAATTGGCGCAGGTTTTCGTCGCGGTAGTCTTCGCAGACTTCGGCGTCCAGTTCGGTCACGCGGGAGGTCGGTTCCAGGGTCCGGCTATCGATACTGGCGAGGCAGTACTTCCAGGGGCCGTCGGTACGGGCGTCGATGCAAGCGAAATAGAAATGCTCGCCCGATGGCACCAGCTTGACCAGCAGTGGCGAAATTATATTGGGGAAGTCCAGGGAGATAGGTGCTGAAACCCTGATGCCTGTAGGTTCCGCAATGACGTGGGCGAAGAAGGCTTCATGCTGGTTGGCTCCTCCCGAGTAATACCAAGTGATTGCCAGCACTCCGTTGGCCTCGTCCTTAACCAGGCTGGCTGCGTGGATATGGGTGCCGGGTTCGCTGGGGCGAATCGGGATATCCCGGTATTCATCGCTGTTCACGTAGTGGCGCAGGAACAGCAGATCGCCGTTGACATCCGTCTGATGGGTGTAAAGAAATGCAGGGAGACCGTTGATTATTCCCGAGTCGAAATTTCTGAAGAAGTTTCGGAAGTTTGGGGTGGGTGAACTGGACATGCTGACTCTCCTTGTGGGCGAAATAGTTGAAGCTACTTTCTGCCGTGGGCTTTCCATCTTCCATGGACTTTCATAGGCGAAATCGCCAATCAGGCCCGGGCTTGAAATGGCAACTTTCCGGGAGGCTGATTTAGCGGGGCACAGTAGTGTTGCGCGGGATTGGGAGCGCTGCTCAGGGGCCGTTCGGAATACCGGGGCTTGGCTTCAGTGAGGCAAGATATCTGGATGATTTTGCTATCGATGCTGGCCAGATAGCCTTGTGGAAGATGTTCTTTGAATGAATGAAGGTCTTCTGAATGTCCAGTACGAACAGTCATTCTTCGGTGACTTTTCTGGGCTGCCTGAAGTGTGCAGGCTGAGGGTCTTGATCTGTCGTAGAAGTGCAGGGCAATAGTATACCGACGCATGACTTCGACCTCCTTGTCGACTCGCGCTCTGTCCGTTCGCATCCAGCAGGATCAGAGTAGTCATTATTTTCTAGTGTCCGATAATATTTTTTGTTTATTTAAAACAGTAAGGCGTCCTTGAGGTTTTGAGTGGTTACAGGTTTGATGGATAACTGACTTGGTCAGGAGGGATGTTGCCTGGTGGCTATAGAGATAAGTGCTAATGGTAATAGCGCTGAAGTTGTCTTTATAACTCCGCTAAAGAATGGCTGGGGTTTCTTGTAAGTATTGGCAATAAGTGATTTCGGAATATAAAGGGGGTTTAATTGGCAGTTTGTCCGTATTACTTGTCAGGCTTGTTGCCTGCTTTATTGTTCCCCTGTTCAGACTGGTCATTTACTGGGGGTCGTTTTACCACTAGAAAACCTAGGGCGACCATTGAGTGCTGGGGGGAACCGGACGCCATACGGCACTTGCCATCCGCTTTACGTTAACGTCAAGATTCCCTGGCGCGGTTTTTCCCGTGGCGCAGGTTTTGCTTCTGTAAAGGCAAGGCTGGCCACGGGCCAAACTTCCCTTTACTGCCATCTGAACCGGGTGTAGACATTGGCCTTGGCTTGCGTGCTCCTCGCAATCCAAGGGAATGGACCGGGGAGGGCCGGGCGGACCGATTCGGAGCGCTTGATGACTCTCATAAAAACAACAACGGGCGAGCTGCAGCACAAGGCCGGACTGGCCCGGGCAAAACTCCATCTGGAAGGCGAAGTCCCCGACGGCGTATTGCGTGCGGAAATCGATGCTTCATGGCGGCGCAGCCTCAGCCATGGCGTGCACTTCAATGGCCAGCCGGAGCTGAGCCTGGAATCCGGCGCCAGCCTCGAGGTGCTGCTGGCGAGCAATCGCCTGTTGCTCGACGCGGCGATCCCCGCCATCGACTACCTGGCCGAGCGCCAGGGCCAGGACGGCCTGATCATCCTGGCCAATGCCGACGCTACCATTCTGTCGATCGAAGGCCGCGCCGACCGGCTCAAGGGCAGCGGCGTGCAGGACATCACCCTCGGCGCCTGCTGGAGCGAAGCCACCCGCGGCACCAATGCCCTGGGCACGGCGCTGGTGGAAGCACGCACGACCATGATCGATTGCGGCGAACATTACCTGGATCGCCTGAGCCATTTTTCCTGCACCTCGGTGCCCATCCATTGCCCCCAGGGCGAGATCCTCGGCGTGCTCGACCTGACCCGCGAAGGTCCGCTGGGGCGCTTCCAGGACAGCTCGGCGCTGCTGGCCATGGCGGTCAGCCAGATCGAGAGCCGGGTGTTCAACGCCTCCTACCCGGAGCAGATCGTCCTGGCGTTCCACAGCCGCCGGCAGTACCTGGAGTCTCCCTGGCAAGGCTTGTTGGCCCTGAGCCTGGGTGGGCAGATCCTCGCGGTCAGCACCCAGGCCTGCCAGTTGCTCAATGCGCCGCGCTCGGCCCTGGTAGGGCGGCGTTGCGAGGAGTTCCTCGGCGTCGACGGCCTGCACTTGCTGGCGCGCCTGCAACAGGGTGGCATCGGCAGCCTGCAGACCGCCAAGGGCGAGTTTTTCTACAAGACCCTGCGCGCGCCGCAACGCTCGATCAATGTCGGCAGCGTGCCGCGCAGTGCGCCGAAAAATACCGCCAGCCATCCGCAACTCGACAATCTGGCCGGCAACAACAGCCGTTATGCCCGCGCCCTGCGCATGGCCCGCCAGGGCCTGGCCAATGCCTTGCCGGTGTTGCTGCTGGGGGAAACCGGCACCGGCAAGGAGGTCGTTGCCCGCGCCCTGCACCTGGCCGGCAGCCGCGCCGACAAGCCCTTTATCGCGGTGAACTGCGCGGCGATTCCCGAAGGCCTGATCGAGTCGGAGCTGTTCGGTTATCGCGAGGGCGCTTTCACCGGTTCGCGCCGTGGCGGCATGATCGGCCGCCTGCAACAGGCCCATGGCGGCACCCTGTTCCTCGATGAAATCGGCGATATGCCGCTGGCCTTGCAGGCGCGCCTGCTGCGGGTGTTGCAGGACCGCAAGGTGGCGCCGCTGGGCGCCGGCGAAGAGCAGGACATCGACATCGCGCTGATCTGCGCCACCCACCGCGACCTCAAGCAGCAGGTGGCCGACAAGCAGTTTCGCGAGGACCTGTTCTACCGGGTCAACGGCATCAGCGTGATGCTCCCGGCGCTGCGCGAACGCGAAGACTTCGACGATCTGCTGGAGGTCCTGCTGGCCAAGCTCGGCGGCCCCGGCGTGCCTCTGGCCGAGGACCTGCGCCAGCTGCTGGCCGGCTATCACTGGCCGGGCAATATCCGCCAGCTGGAGATGGTGCTGCGCACGGCGCTGGCGATGCGCGAGGAGGGCGAAGCGGCCCTGGGCCTGGACCATCTGCCCGACAGCATGCTCGACGATCTCAACGCCAGCGAACGGCCGGCCAGCGGCAGCATCCGCGAGAACCAGCTGGAGCTGATTCGCCAGGCGCTGGACAGTCACCAGGGCAATGTTTCCGCCGCCGCCGATGCCCTGGGCATCAGTCGCGCGACCCTGTACCGCAAGCTCAAGCAGTTGCGCAGCTGATGTCGCGCCTGCTCAGTCGGCTGGTGGACAGCCCCGACCCCGCGGCCCTGCAAGCCGCCTTGCGCTGGCTGTATGGGTTTGTCCGCCCGCAGCGCCTGGCCATCGCCGGGCTGCTGGCGCTGTCGGTCTGTGCCTCGCTGCTGGTGCTGGTGCAGCCGTGGCTGACCAAGCTGCTGATCGACGACGGCCTGCTGGCGCGCAATTTTTCCATGCTGGTGTGGATCGCCGGGCTGATGATCCTCGCCGGGCTGCTGGGCACCGCGCTGTCGGGCATCAACCGCTACCTGCACACGCGCCTGTCGGGGCGGATCCTGTTTGCCCTGCGCGACGACCTGTACCGCCATTTGCAGCGCCTGTCGCCGGGCTTCTATGGGCAGCGGCGGATCGGCGACCTGATGTCGCGGCTCGATGGCGACGTGGCGGAGATCCAGCGTTTTGCCGTCGACTCGCTGTTCTCCGCGGTGTCCAGCGTGATCGGCCTGCTGGTGGCCCTGGCGCTGCTGGTGACCCTGTCCTGGCAGCTGTCGTTGCTGGCGCTGCTGCTGATTCCCCTGGACCTGCTCTGGCTGCGCTGGATGCGGCGCAAGGTCGAGCGCGACGTGCGGCAACTGCGCGAGCGTTCGGCGGACATGTCGTCGTTCATGGTCGAGACCCTGCCGGTGATGAAGTTCATCCAGAGTGCCGGCCAGCAGCAGCGCGAAGCGCAGCGCCTGGAGCGCCTGGGGCAGGGCTACATGAGCCAGTTGCTGCGCCTGCAGGTCAGCGAGTTTTTCACCCAGGCGGTGCCCGGCACCCTGACCTCGCTGTCGCGGGCCTGTGCGTTTTTGATCGGCGGCTATTGGGTGGTGCAGGGCACCTGGCAACTGGGCGCGCTGATCGCTTTTTCCACTTATCTGGGCATGGCCGTGGGGCCGGTGCAGAGCCTGCTGGGGTTGTACGTGGCGATCCAGCGCATGACCGTCAGCCTGGGCCGGGTCATGGAGCTGCGCGGCGAACAGCCGAGCGTGACCACGCCGGCGCAACCGCTGCC
The DNA here is from genome assembly GCF_017349775.1 of Pseudomonas sp. GW460-12-10-14-TSB1. NCBI lineage: Bacteria > Pseudomonadati > Pseudomonadota > Gammaproteobacteria > Pseudomonadales > Pseudomonadaceae > Pseudomonas > Pseudomonas sp. GW460-12-10-14-TSB1. Next base: position 55,696 of record NZ_JACNAC010000026.1, on the reverse strand, counting down.
GATGCCCAGCGGTGGCGAGCTGTATTTCCGTGACATGCATTTCAGCCACCCGGGGCGGCCCAGCACCCTGCGCGGCATCGAGGCGCGCATTCCCTATGGCCTGAAAGTGGCCCTGGGCGGCGGCTCCGGGGTCGGCAAGTCGACCCTGATCGACCTGCTGCAACGCCACCACGACCCGCAGTCCGGGCAGGTGCTGCTGGACGGTGTGGACCTGCGCCAGCTCGATCTGTTCGAGCTGCGCCGGCGCATCGCCGTGGTCAGCCAGGACATCGTGCTGTTCCGCGGCAGCCTGGCCGACAACCTGGCCTACAGCGTGCCCGACGCACCGCGCGCGGCGGTGGCCGAGGTGGCGCGGCTGGCGCAATTGGACAGCCTGATCGAATCGCTGCCCGAAGGCCTGGACAGCCCCTTGGGCGAGCGCGGCCAGCAGCTGTCCGGCGGACAGAAACAACGGATCGCGATTGCCCGCGCACTGCTCCAGGACCCCTTGATCCTGGTGCTGGACGAAGCCACCTCGGCGGTGGACGAAAGCACCGAGCGCGAAGTGATCGAGGCCATCGACCGGCTGTTCGCCGGGCGCACGCGGATCCTGATCAGCCATCGGCCCTCGACCCTGGCCGACGCCGACCTGCGCTTCGAACTGGTGGACGGCGTGTTGCAGTCGGTGAAGGTGCCCCATGAAGCCTGAGCTGCGGATCGGCGTGGTCGACAGCGGACATTCGGCTGCACAACGCCAGCGGGTGCTGGCCGGGCGGCGTTTCTATCTGGTGGAGGACGGGGTCGGCGAGGGCGACTTGCGGGAGGACCCCCTCGGCCACGGCAGCGCGATCATCGAGGCGATCCGCGAGCGGGCGCCCAAGGCGCGTTTCTGTGTGGCCCAGGTGTTCGACCAGCGCGGGGTGACCAGCGCCCTGCAGATCGCCAGCGCCCTGGACTGGCTGGTGAGCCAACAGGTGCGGCTGATCAACCTCAGCCTGGGGCTGCGCCAGGACCGCAGCCTGTTGCGCGAAGCCTGCGCGGCGGCCCTGGCCCGCGGCGTGCTGTTGTGCGCATCGAGCCCGGCCCAGGGCGAAGGCGTATTCCCGGCCCGCTATCCGGGGGTGCTGCGGGTGACAGGCGATGCCCGTTGCACCCCCGGCGAATGGTCGTGGCTCGACAGCCAGCAGGCCGATTTCGCCGCCTGCGTGCAGGGCAGCCATCCCGGCCAGTCCGGCGCGAGCTTGGGCTGCGCGGCACTGAGCGGGCATATCGCCGGTTACCTCGGCGAACACCGCGACGCCGACAACCCGCAGGTGGTCCAGTGGCTGCAGACCCATGCCCGCTATCACGGCCCCGAACGGCGCGGCTGGACATGAGGCCGCTGCTGATTCTCGGCGCCGGTCCTGCGGGTGCCGCGGTGGCCCTGGGCTTGCGACGGCTGGGCTACGAGGTGGCGCTGGTCAGCGAGTGGCGGCGTTTCCCCGCGCTGGAAGGGGTGTCGCTGCGGGTGCTCGAAGCCCTGCGCGGCGCCGGCCTGGGGCGTGCGCTGGAGGCGGGGTTGCAGGCGTCCCAGCGTCAGGTGGCATGGAACGGCCAGAACCATGGGCAGAACGTCGAATACCTGTTGGATCGCCCGCGCTTCGATCGCGGCCTGCGCGAGGATTTGCGCGAGGCCGGGGTTGAGTTGATCGAAGGCCGGGTGCTGGAGGTGCAGTCAACGGCGAGCGGGCATCGGTTGCGGATCGAGGGGCAGGCCGAGCGCTTCGCGGATTTTCTGGTGGAGGCCCGAGGGCGCCAGGCGCCGGCATTGAGTAAAGAACTGGGCAAAGGCCTGCGCGGCCCGGAAACCCTCAGCCTGCTCAACCGCTGGCAGGGCGCGCCGGGCGCCACCGCCAGCGCCGTGCACAGCCTTGCAGACGGTTGGGCCTGGATGGCGCGCCAGGCCGACGGCCAGTGTTACTGGCAACTGACGGTGGACGTGGCCAGCGCCGAGTTGCCGGGCAAGGCGCAGTTGCTGGATTACTGCCGTCAGCGGCGCCAGGGTTCGGCCCTGGCGCGGGAGTTTTTTGCTGACGGGCCGGAGCACGATCTGCAGCTGCATGCGCGCAGCAGCACGGCGATTCTTTGCCCGCAGGTGTGTGGCGATAACTGGATTCGTGTGGGCGATGCGGCCATGGCCGTGGACCCGTTGTCGGGCAACGGTATCTTCCAGTCGCTGTCCTCGGCGTTGCAGGCGCCGGCGGTGATCAACACCCTGCTGCAACGGCCCGAACGCGCGGCCCTGGCGCAGCGCTTCCATGCTCAGCGGGTTGAGCAACTGTTCCTGCGCTTCGCCCGCATCGGTCGCGACTTCTACGCCGACGAGCAGCGCTGGGCCGAACGGCCGTTCTGGCAGGCCCGACGGCAGTGGCCGGACAGTGAGCCGGCGCACCGCGAGGCGGACTTTTCCGCCCTGCGCATCGAGCATGCCCCGGTACTGCGCGAGGGCCTGGTGGACCAAGCCGAGGTGGTGATCACCCCGGACCAGCCGCTGGGCATTTGGCATGTGCAAGGGGTGGAGCTGGCGCCGCTGTTGCGCCGCTTGCCCAACGAGCCGGCGCAACGAGTGCTGGCGGGGTTGAGCGAGGAACAGGACAGGGCCGTGCGTGGCTGGTTTCTGGGGCAGGGATACAAGCCTTGATACGACGGGGCGGCTTTCTGTAGCCGCTGCCGCAGGTTGCGATCGGCAGCGCAGCCGTCGTAAAGGCGTGAGCGATCGATCGGCGGATGTGTGGTGCCTGGGCGATTTATCGCGGGCAAGCCTCGCTCCTACAGAAGATGAGATAACCCTGTAGGAGCGAGGCTTGCCCGCGATCCGCGCAGCGGCCATCTGAGTCCCGTCGTTCCTGACGAAGCGCTAACAAGCCAGGGGCCGGACAGCCCCCGGCTTGCGCTGGCTAACGATCAGCTAGCGGGATTGACGTACACCCGGTGGCCGCCTTTCCAGGTTTCACAGACCTTGATGTCCCTGATGCTGGTGGCCGGCACTTTTTCGTCGAGGGGATCCTGCTCGAGAATCACCAGGTCCGCGAAATTACCGTCCTGCAAGGACCCGGTCCAGCCTTCGGCGTGGCACTGCCAGGCCGCGTCATAGGTGATGGCTTTCAACGCCTGTTTGCGCGTCAGGCACTCGGCTTCATTGAGGATGGGTTGCAGCCTTGGGTCGCGGACGAACTGCCCCCGGGCATCGCGAATGCCTTCCATCTTGCGGGTCACCGCCTGCTCCATGGAGCGCAGCGGCCCCAGGGGCGTTACCGAGCAGTCGCTGTGCAGGGTCATTCTCAGGTTGTGGTCCAGGGCCGACTGGCACAGGTTGAGCATCTGCTCGGCCTTGCCTTCGAAGATCGCCTGTTTGAAGGAATAGCCCCAGTAGCCGACATGACCGATCAGGAAACTCGGCGACAGGCCCAGGCGCTGCAGGGTCTGCAGGGTGTTCGCGGTCAGCAGCGAGCAGTGCTCGATACGGTGGCGTTTTTCCAGGGCGCTGCCGCCCTGCAAGGCCGCCTCATAGGCTTGCAGGGTGAACTCGATGGCCCGGTCGCCGTTGGCGTGGATCATCAGCGGCCAGCCGGTTTCGACGGCATTGCGCACCACAGTCTTGTAGGCATCGGGTGTGGTGACCGGGGTGGGGTCCTGATCGCAGAAATTGAAATTGCCCACCGGCCGATCTGTCTCGCAGCAGTAAGGCTGCGCCTGATAACCCGTCAGCCCCTGGTTGGAACCATCGGACACCAGCTTGACCGAGCCCTGATAGAAGCGCTTGGCCTGTTCCCGGCTGACCGGCTGGTAGCGCGGCAGCTTGCCGATGGCTTCGGGCGTGCCATCGCAGGCGGCGGCGTAGCCGATCCGCAGCTTGCGGGGGTGGGTCAGGAAGTAGGCGCCCAGTACCAGCTTCGACTGGGAGTCCATCATCGCGTCGTAGAGCAGGGTGATCCCGCGACGCGCGGCCTTGTCGAAGTAGTCTTCGAGGTGCTTGAAGATATTCAGTATTTCCAGCTGCTGCCTGAGGGGAATGCTCTTGATGGCGGCCAGCACCTCGGTTTCCTGCAGGACTCCGTTGTCGGCCTTTACGCCGGTCTTCTCGAACACCGCGTCGCTCGCCGCGGTGTTCAGGTAGGCGGTGTGCATGGACGCGCTGATCAGCAGCATCGGATGCTGCTTGTCGATGGTGTCCAGGTTGCCGACGTCATCGCCGGGGCCACAGTGAAAGGTGATGAGTTTGTTCAGGCCGTGGGGGTCGAGCTGGAAGGGCATCAGCGCCGGATCGACCTGATGGCCGAGGATCCAGGTCGAGTTGTCCTTGGGCAGGTTGCCCTGGATGGTGCTTTTCAACCAGGGCCAGTCATAGGTGGGCCGCAGTCGCTGGTTCTTGTGCTCATCCGGGTTGTCGCTATCGATGGCCCCCAGGTTCAGCCAGCCTTCCATGGCGCAGCTCTGCACGATATGGGCGTGGGGTTCGATCAGGCCGGGCAACAGGGTCTTGCCGTTCAGGGACTGCTTCTTGTAGCTGATGCCCAGGGTGTTCATGCGTGCTTCGACGGCGGCCAGGGTGCCGGATGCGACCACGTCGCCGGCGTGGATGCCCAGGGCCTCGACCCGTTCGTCCATGTTGCCGTCGCGCAAGGGGTAGATGGTGCCGTCAAAAAAAACCATGGACTCGCCGGCCGGTTCCTTGGCCAGTTCATTGGCGTCCTGTGGCTGGCTGGCGGTATGGCTGGCCGGGTCGAGGCTGTCCTTCAGAGCGTTCCAGATGGGGTTGTGGCATCCGCATTGGACGCCGTCGTGATCATGTCCATTTGATCCCATGATGCTTTCCTCAGGTTTTCGGTGGTGATGAGGTGTGGGGTGAAGGTGGCTGAGCCAGGTTCGCAGGGCAGCTGTCGAGCCGGCTCGGGCTGAGCGTAGCAGCCGTTCGGGGCGCCGGCCGGGCAGCAGGTCGGCGACCCTGGACCAGTCGTCGGGAGACGCCGGACAAACCCCGGCGCCCCGGTGGAGAAGCGCTTGCGCGAGTGCGAGGCGCTATGGGCTGTCGCGGATCAGAGCTTGATCAACACCGATTTCAGCTCGGTGTAATGCTCGATCGCCGCATAACCCATTTCCCGGCCCACGCCGGACATCTTGTAGCCACCGAACGGCAGCGCCGGGTCCAGGGCGCTGTGGCAGTTGACCCAGACCGAGCCGGACTTGATCCGCGGGATCATCCGGTGCACCGCCGCCAGGTCGTTGGACCAGATGCTCGCGCCCAGGCCGTAGGGGCTGTCGTTGGCCATGCGCAGGGCATCGGCTTCGTCGTCGAAAGGAATCGCCACCAGCACCGGGCCGAAGATCTCTTCCTGCACCAGCGAATGCTTTTGGTCGACATCGACTATCACCGTCGGCTTGACGAAATAACCGGGGCCGAACTGCTCGCCGCCGCAGGCGATGGTGGCGCCGCTTTCCCGGCCCATTTCGATATAGCGCCAGACCCGTTCCTGCTGCCGGGCCGAGATCAGCGGGCCCATGTCGACGCTGGTATCCAGGCCGCTGCCGAGCTTCATGGCGTTGGCGATGCCGGCGATATCGGCCACCACATTGTCGAAGTGCTTGCGCTGCACATACAGCCTGGAGCCGGCGCAGCAGACCTGGCCCTGGTTGAAGAAGATCGCGCTGGCGGCGCCGGCCGCGGCGCTGCCCAGGTCGGCATCGGCCATGACGATGGTCGGCGACTTGCCGCCCAGTTCCAGGGTGACCCGGGTCATGGAATCCATGGCGATCTTGCCGATCTCCTTGCCCACTGCGGTGGAGCCGGTGAAGGTCAGCTTGTCCACCAGCGGGTTGCGGGTCAGGGCCGAACCTGCGGTGATGCCGGTGCCGGTGACCAGGTTGAACACGCCGTCGGGGTAGCCGGCTTCCTGTACCAGCTCGGCGAGTTTCAGCGCGGTCAGCGGGGTTTCGTCGGCGGGCTTGAGCACCACCGTGCAGCCGGTGGCCAGGGCCGGGCCGAGTTTCCAGCAGGCCAGCAGCAGTGGAAAGTTCCAGGCGACGATGGCGCCGACCACGCCGACCGCCTCGCGGCGGATGAAGCTGTGGAACTGCTGGTCGGGCATCAGCGGCACTGAGACCTCGACGCTGCTGCCTTCGATCTTGGTCGCCCAGCCAGCCATGTAGCGCAGGAAGTCGATGGCCAGTTGCACGTCCATGACCTGGGCCACCGCGGCGCTCTTGCCGTTGTTCAGGCACTCCAGTTGCGCCAGCAGCTCGGCGTCGCGCTGCATCAGGTCGGCGAGTTTCCACAGCAGGTTCTGCCGTTCCCGCGGGCGGGTGCGGCTCCAGGGCGAATCGTCGAAAGCCTGACGCGCAGCCAGCACCGCGCGGTCGACATCGTCCACCGTGGCCCGCGGCACCACGCACAGTTGCTCGCCGGTGGCCGGGTTGCGCAGGGGCATGGTCTGGCCGTCGGCGGCCTCGACCCATTCGGCGCCGATCAGCATGCGCGGGGCGCGCTGGATAAAGGCGGTGGTGGCGGGGAGCAGGGTTGCAATAGCCATGACAGAACCTCTTGTTATGCGTGAGGCGAGGGCTTTCGCAACCCCTGTGCCAGTTTTCGCTGGCGCTTAACTCGATGATTTGAATCGGGTTTATTTACGGTGGCGAGAGAGCGCCGGATACAAGCTGTCGCAATTTGCGAATGCCTTGAGACAAGTCCGGCCTGAACTTATGGGGCCCTGCTTCGTCGTACAGAGGCCCGTCCCGAAGGGGCATTGAACAAGGAGATGTGCAGTGAAGATTTCAACGATTCTGGGAACCACCTTGCTGCTGGCGCCGTTTTTCGCCCAGGCCGCGACGATCCCGGCCGAGCCGGAACTGCCGGCGCACCAGAGCAGCCTGGCCAGCTACCGCTGCGAGGGTGGGGTGGAGGTGCAGGCGGCCTACCTGAATATCGAAAACGGTGCTTCGTTCGCCACCCTGTATTACAAGGGCCAGCTGATCCCGATGCATATCGCCCGTTCCGGCTCCGGCGCGCTGTATATCGCCGACGACGAGCAGAACAGCTACCGCTGGCACACCAAGGGTGACAGCGGCCTGTTGAGCTTCCTGGAAGCCGACCACACCGCCAAGGAACAGCAGCTGCTCAAGGACTGCAAGGAGCAGAAGGCCGAGGAGCAGTAACGCCCTCAGTCGCAGTCGCGATTGTCCGGCCGGCGAAGGCCCAGGCTGTTGCGTTGTTTCTCCATCCGTCATCGCGAGCAAGCTCGCTCCTACAGGGGTTGCGCATTATCCGTAGGAGCGAGCTTGCTCGCGATAGATCGGCACAAGCGCCGCTGACCTAGCGGTTGAACCGCTCCACCAGCGAGTACTGGGTGGTGGCGGTCTGGGTCAGTTCCTTGCTCAGTTCGGCCGAGTGATGGGCCTGCTCCGAGGTCTGGTCGGCCAGTTGGGCGATGGTGCTGATATTGCGGCTGATTTCCTCGGCGACGGCGCTCTGCTCCTCGGTGGCCGCGGCGATCTGGGTGGTCATGTCGGTGATGTTGGCCACCGCCTCGCTGATGCCCAGTAGCGCCTGGTCCGCCTCCAGCACCTGGGCCACGCCTTCCTCGGCCTGGCGCTGGCCGCTTTCCATGCTCTGCACGGCGTTTTGCGAGGAGCTTTGCAATTGGGTGATCAGCTCGTGGATCTGCTGGGTCGATTGCGCGGTGCGCTGGGCCAGTTGGCGCACCTCGTCGGCCACCACGGCGAAACCGCGGCCCATGTCACCGGCGCGGGCCGCTTCGATGGCGGCGTTGAGCGCCAACAGGTTGGTCTGGTCGGCGATACCCTTGATCACATCGACCACGGTGCCGATCTCGTCGCTGTCCCTGGCCAGTTGCGCCACGTTCTGCCCGGTTTCGCCGACCACCTGGGACAGCCGTTCGATGGCTTCCCGGGTATCGCGGGCCACTTCGCGCCCGCGCCCGGTCAACTGGTTGGCGGCCTGGGTGGCGTCGGCGGTGCGCTGCACATGGCTGGCCACTTCCTGGGTGGTGGCGGCCATCTGGTTGACCGCGGCGGACACCTGCTCGGTTTCCACCCGCTGGCGGTCCAGGCCCCGGGAGCTGTCGCTGGCCAGGGTGTCGGAGCGGCTGGCCAGGGCATTGAGGTGTTCGGCGCTGTCCTGCAGGCGGGTGAGGCAGGTTTTCAGCCGCGCGTCCTGGCTGACGAAGGCGGTCTCCAGGCACGCCTGGGGGCCATGGGCGTCGCTGTACATCTGCGCGATCAACGGGTCGCAGGTGGACGAGTCGGCCAGTTGCAGCAGGCGCCGGGCGGCATTGTTCTGGCGCTGCATCGCCAGCAGCGCCAGGGGCACGGAGATCCCGGCGGCCACCGCCAACGCCAAAGGCGGCGCCAGCCAGAGGCCGCTCAGGCCACCGGCCAGGCCCGTGACCAGGAAGGGTGTCCAGCCCAGCAGGGCCGGTTGCCAGCGATGCCGGCGGGGGATGGCTGGCTGCTGGCGGTTGAGGCGCTGGTAGAGGTCTTGCGCGCGACGGATCTGTTCGGCGCTGGGTTTGACCCGGACCGATTCGTAGCCGACGATCCGGCTGCCCTCGAAAATCGGCGTGACGTAGGCGTTGACCCAGTAGTGGTCGCCGTTTTTCGAGCGGTTCTTGACGATGCCCATCCACGGCTGGCCCTGTTTCAGCGCCGCCCACATATGGGCAAATACCGCGGGGGGGACATCGGGGTGACGGACGATGTTCTGTGGAGCGCCGATCAGGTCATCGCGGTCGAAACCGCTGATGTCCACGAAGGCATCGTTGCAGTAGCTGATGACGCCACGGGCGTCGGTGGTGGAGATGAGTTTCTGGTTCGACCCCAGAGCCACTTCACGTTGTGTAACGGGCTGATTGTTTCTCATTTCCAGATTGCTCCCTGTGTCCTACAAAACCCATCGGCACGAGCCAGAACAATCTTAGCTAAATGTTAGAAAATTCCTTGCATAACAATTGGTTGCATTCCCATCTGCGAGGAATTCTGGATACTCCCGAGCGGATTTTGCAGATCGTTGAATCTGTTGGGAAAAGTCTGGCGCTGGAGCAGGCTCGCCGGAGCGAGCCGGTGGCGACGCTCATCGGGCAAGAACCCGCTTCAGTTGTCGTGGGCGCCGAGGGCGTATTGCAGGACTTGCAGGGCGTGGGTGAGCCGGGCCTTGCGTTTGCCGATGATGCTCGGGTCGCCATAACGCTGCGCGGCCTCGAGTTCCATCTGGCGCAATATCACCTGGTACTCGGCCTGGCGCAGGGGCGGGTTGTGCTCGAAGTGCAGGCCGTCGCAATAGCGGCTGAGGGGTTCCAGCGCCCGTTGCAGGCCGGCCAGTTGGCGGTACTCAGGGTCGGGCAGGAGTTTTTCCAGGCTGCCCTTGATGGCCTCGCCGCGGGTCAGGCAACTGCTGGTGGCTTCCGGCGGGGCCGGTTCGGGGGCTTCCTGGGCGTGGCCCGTGCTGGCTGCAAGGCCAAGCAGGGCCAGCAGGGAGAGGGAGGTGAGGGCGTTCATGAAGGTCCTTGATGCGACAGGCGTGCGGGGCGCTATCTTCAAGAGCCAACGCGCGCCGGACCATCAGACACAACTGAAAAAGCCTTAGGTTATTTCTGAGTTGCCCGGTCAGACCGGGCTTAACCCGGTCTCAGCGCGAGCCGAGCATTCGCTCGATCACCGCCCACAATTGCGGGTCGTTGAAATCCTCGACCACCAGATGGGCGCCGGCGGCCAGCAGAGCCTCGGGGCTTTGGCTGGTGGCCAGGCCGACGGTGAAGATCCCGGCCCCGACCGCGGCAGTCAGGCCGGGGATCGAGTCCTCGAAGGCAATCCCGGCCTCGGCGCTGGCACCGAGGCATTCCAGGCCGGTGAGGTAGGGCAGCGGGTCGGGCTTGGCCCGCGGCAATTCCTCGGCCACCAGCACGGTGCCGAAGCGATCGCCCAGCCCCAGCACGTCCAGCATGTGCTCGGCATTGGCCCGTGGCGCATTGGTCACCACGCACATACCTATGCCGCGTTCCCGGGCGAAATCCAGCAGGCGCAACAGGCCCGGCATCGGCGTCAGCTGCGGCGACAACTGGCGAAAGCGCGCCTCCTTGCGGTCAGCAAAGGCCTCATGCTCGGCCACCGAGCGCTGCGGAAACAGATAGCGGCACATGTTGGCATTGGCCTGGCCACTGACATGGGCCTCGAACTCTTCCTGGGTGAACACTCGGCCGTCTTCCTCCAGCAACAGCTGCTGCAACGCCAGCAGGTGCAGTTGGTCGGTGTCGGTCAGGGTGCCGTCGAGATCGAAAAGCAGGGCATTGAGCATGGCGCGATTCCTGTCAGGGCCGGTGGCTGAAGCGGTTAAGCCAGGCATCGTAGCAGCTGCCGAGGGACGCGCCAGAACAATCCTTGGTGTGATTCAGAATGCTCCTAAATCCGGGAGCGGTAGTCGTTGATAGCGTCATCGCCTGGCCTGACAGCCACCACGTCGACCATCAGGCCGGCTGTTTTCACCGATCGCTACCTGAGGTGATGAATGCTTTCTTCCTCCCGTCTGGGCGACAAACATGTCTGCCCGCTTCCCGGTCATGGCACCACCCCGATTGCCTCCGCTTCCGCCGATATCAGCATCAACTCCATGGGCGCCGCCCGCGTGGGCGACACCTGCGGTTGCGGCGCAGTCATTACCACGGGCTTTCCTTCCATTCTTCTGAATGGCCGCCCCATGGCTCACTTGGGCAGCCCCACCAGCCATGGCGGAACGATCATCACTGGGTCGAACGATACCTTTGGCGGCTTTGTCTTCGGGCCGGCTCCCGATGCGGCCATCATCAACTTCGCCATGCTAGAGGTGTTTCGTCCGGATGGCTCGGTGGATGATCAAAAGATGGCGACCTTGTTAGCTGACCCGAACCTGATCGCGAAGGCAACCGCTGCCAGGGCCTTGGTTGATCCAGGCGCGGCCCCCAAACAATCAGCTCAAACAGCAGCGCCTGCCGTTTGCAACGACCCCGATATGATGGAAGATCTGGCGACTTATATTGCTGGCGAGATGAATGCCAATATCAAGCATCCGTCAGTTCTGCTTATGAAAGCCCTGAACAGTTTTGACCCGGTAGAGGAAACAAGAAAGTACGCAGCCCAGCCTTTTTACCTGCGATTCGGTCAAGGCCCAGATTTCTACAACTTGGCGCTTGGAAAAAAGGCCAAGGCTTTTGCTATCTGGACTGAGCGAGTGGGGCAGGACCGGCCTTGGGATCACAAGCCGATGCTGTTGAAGCTTTTCGGTGGAAAGCCTAGACACAAACAAGGGGCCTACGATTATTTCTATGATATTTGGTCGAACATCCATTACGGATATGTAGGCAGTGCCGGGGGGCTTTCTGAGAATGCTCTCTTGGATGGTGCTGGTGCCGAGCAGATCATCTCGGACTCGGTGCGAAAGGCTAAGGAGTTGATGACAGAGCCTTCCAACCAAAGACGATTCCCCGGGCCGCATCGCTCAGCAGATATTGACGGGCTGCGGGCATGGGACGATGCTCCGGACCGTATTTCGATTGGCATTGGCATGAAGCTTTACCAGCAAAATCCCAGCGGGGGCATTACAGCAAAAATGATCATGGACGAAGTACTTGCAGTTACGCCGGAAGAATGGGGGGATGCTGCAAGTGAGCACAAATGTGAAACCCATTAGATACGGGCGAATCTTCGCTGTTCTCCTTCTCCTGTTACTCGCTCCGTTGGTGTTCTGGTATGTCGCAACCCCAACCGTGATTGTCTACTACCCCAAGGAAGCGAAGGAAAAGCTTGGGAGTGTCTGGAATACACAGCACAGGATATACAGGGGCGGGCGCGGCGGTTTGTACCCTGGGGAGGTTACGTTGGATTTTGGCCACATATTCCCCAATGAGGACTTCTTTATGGAGTTTTACTGGTGGGGGGAAAAGGTCCGTAATCATTGCGTCAATATCACCCCCAAGTGGCCCACCACTCGTATCTACCTTGATGTGAGCGGCAATATTGATACCCGTCCAGGGAGTGGCACGGATACAGATCGTTTGAAGCAATGCATCACAGACACTGCGAAGCCTTGACCTCCTAAACATTCATCCCACCCGCCATCCGCTTCTCCCTCCCTATGCTTAGCTCTCAAGATCCCTCCGCTCTCGCGGCGAGCGGAGGGGCATGTCTCAGAGTGGAACAGTTGTCGCGAAATTAAACGCGATGGGCCAGCGACAGCCTGGGGAATGTACCGTGTGCCTCCAGCAAGCCCTTGATAAAAAACATCATTTATAAGCTGGCACGCTCCGTGTATTGCTCACCTCAGACGTTTCTCTTGCCTCCGTGCCCGGCGCCACCGGCCATGGCAGAAACCATAAAAACGACACACAACAATAAAAAAGCTCCGTGGAGGTCCGACCTTGATCAAGAGAACACTCCGAGCAGATATGTCCAGCGGCCTGCTGGCGCTGGCGGTCTGCGCCGCCTTGCATTCCCCTCCCAGCCTTGCGGCGCGCGATGCCCAGGCCATCCTCAAGGAAACCTGCCAGGGCTGTCACACCCCGGAAGCAGGTAATGCCTTGAGCCGCATCAGCCACCAGCGCAAGACCCCGGAAGGCTGGCTGATGAGCATCGCCCGCATGCAGGTCATGCATGGCCTGCAGATCAGCGATGACGATCGCCGCACTCTGGTCAAATACCTGGCCGACACCCAGGGCCTGGCGCCGAGTGAAACCGACGGCGTGCGTTATGCCCTGGAGCGGCGCCTGAACACCGTGGAGAAGTTCGACGAACCAACCAGCCAGATGTGCGGCCGCTGCCACTCCGGCGCGCGGGTCGCCCTGCAACGGCGTCCGGCCCAGGAGTGGGAACGCCTGGTCAACTTCCACCTTGGCCAATGGCCGTCCCTGGAATACCAGGCGCTGTCTCGTGATCGAGACTGGTTCGACCTGGCGCGCAAGGAGATGGTGCCGCTGCTGGCCAAGCGTTATCCGCTGGACAACCCGGCCTGGGCAAAATGGTTGAGCACTGCGCCCAAGGCCGAGACTCTGGCGGGCGACTGGAGCTTCAGCGGCCACCTGCCGGGCAAGGGCGAACTGGCCGGGGTGATGAGCGTCAGCCCCGAGGGCAATGACAGCTTCAAGGTCAGCGTCAAAGGCCAGTACGCCGACGGCAGTCCGTTCAACGGCGAGGGCAGCGCGATTCTCTACAGCGGCTACGAATGGCGCGGCAATGTCAGCATCGATGGCGTGAGCATGCGCCAGGTGTTCGCCGCCCAAGGCAATGCATTGCAGGGCCGGATGTTCGAGGCCGAGCACGACGAACGCGGCCTGGACTTTATCGCCGCCAAGCAGGGCAGCAGTCGTTTGCTGGCGGTGCAACCGGGTTACCTGAAGGCTGGCGGTGAAACCGAAGTCACCCTGATCGGCAGCGGCCTCACCGGCAAGCCGAGCTTTGGCAAAGGCGTGGAAGTGGTCGAAGTCATCGAGCAGAGCCCGCAGCGGATCAAGCTCAAGCTCAAGGCGGCCGCCAATGCCCAACCGGGCTTGCGCAATGTCACCCTCGGTACGCTGAAAGGCCCGACGCTGTCGGTCTACAGCACAATCGCCGAAGTCAAGGTCGTGCCTGAGTTCTCGGTGGCGCGGATCGGCGAGGGCGGTGGCTCGACGCCCAAGGTCCAGGGCCGCTTCGATGCCGAAGCCTGGGGCAAGGGCGCCGATGGCAAGCCGTATCGCATCGGTGTGTTCCCGGCGCAGTGGAAGGTCGAAGCCTTCGACGAGCGCGCCAAGGAAGACGAAGACGTCAAGTTTGCCGGCACCATGCAGGCCGACAGCGGCGTGTTCATTCCCGGCGATGCCGGGCCGAACCCGCAACGCAAGATGTCCACCAACAACGCCGGCAACCTCAAGGTGATCGCCGCCGTCGACGACGCAGGGAAATCCCTGACCGGCGCAGGCCACCTGATCGTCACCGTGCAACGCTGGAACAATCCACCCATTCCCTAAGGCGCGGTCCGTGACCTGAGACACCCTTTCGGAATGACCGCAGGCCCCCGTGAAAAGAGGGCCGGCACAGGAGGTTTGCAATGGGCGCTATCTTGAATCTGGTCGAACGCAACCTGCACGAAGTGCAGGTCGATGCCGACCGCATGCTGTTCCATATCCCCAGCAGTTCGCTGTTCGCCAGCGACGAGTTGACCGGCACCATCATCGACACCTTGCGCGGCCCCGGCTGCACCCCGGAGGACCTGGTCCAGCGCCTTGGCGCACGGTTCAATGGCGAGGAAATCAACGAGACCCTGCGCGAGCTGATCGCCCTGGAACTGGTCAGCGACGGCTCGCCATTGACCCCGGAGATCGCTGTCAAGCGGGTCGAGCGCACGGCGATCAACACTGTGGTGCTCAACGTCAACACCGGCTGCAACCTGAGTTGTACCTACTGCTACAAGGAAGACCTGGACAAGCCCTCGGCGGGCAAGAAGATGGACGTCGAGACGGCCATCGCCTCGGTGGAAATGCTGCTCAGGGAATCCCCCGATGAACAGCGTTTCACCGTGGTGTTCTTTGGTGGCGAGCCGCTGAGCAACCGCAAGCTGATCGAATACATGGTCGACTATTGCGAGAAGCGTTTTCGCGAGGCGGGCAAGTTCGTCGAGTTCGTCATGACCACCAACGCCACCTTGCTCACCGAAGAGACGGTGGACTACCTCAATGCCCACCGCTTCGGTTTGTCGGTGAGCATCGACGGGCCCAAGACCGTGCACGACCGCAACCGCATCACCGTGGGCGGGCAGGGCACCTATGACGTGGTGCGGCGCAAGGCGCAGATGCTGCTGGCCCGCTACGACAGCCGCCCAGTCGGCGCGCGGGTGACCCTGACCACCGGTGTCACCGATGTGGAAACCATCTGGGACCACCTGTTCAACGAACTGGGGTTCGCCGAGGTCGGGTTTGCCCCGGTGACCTCGGGCGATATCAGCAGCTTCAACCTCACCGGCGAAGAACTGATTGAGGTCTTCGCCAGCATGAAGCGCCTGGGCCGGCGTTACCTGGAGGCGGCCCTGGAGCATCGCAATATCGGTTTTTCCAACCTGCACCAGTTGATCACCGATATCCACGAAGGCCACAAGAAGGCGCTGCCCTGTGGCGCTGGGCTGAAGATGCTGGCGGTGGACCACAAGGGCGAGCTGAACCTGTGCCACCGCTTTACCGGCTCATCGCTGCCGACCTTCGGCAACGTGCGCGACGGCGGGGTGAAGCAGATGGAGCTCAACGACTTCCTGTCCCAGCGCCTGGACCGCAGCAACACCGGCTGCGACAGCTGCCGCATCCGCAACCTGTGTTCCGGCGGCTGCTACCACGAGAGCTACGCCCGCTACGGCGACCCGGCGCACCCGACTTATCACTATTGCGAACTGATGCGTGACTGGGTGGATTTCGGCATCGAGGTCTACAGCCGGATCATGGCCCACAACCCTGCGTTCATCAGCAGTTACATCACTCCGCGCAAGGCTCACTGACATGAAACATCTCAAGCCGATCAATAACAAAGCCCAGAAGCTGGAACAGGCCGCTGACGAGAACCGTATCGAAGAGGTGGTCGCCATGAGTTCGGTGGCCGGTTGTGCCTCGACCACCGACCCGGGCTGGGAAATCGATGCCTTCGGTGGCGTGTCGTCCTTGTGCCAGCCGATGGAGGCCGACCTCTACGGTTGCTCCGACCCCTGCTGGTGGCCGGCCCAGGTGCCGGACATGATGAGCACCTACCCCGACTGGAACAAGGACGCCCAGGCCTCCAACGAGAACTGGCGCAACCTCGGCACCGTGTTCCCTAAAGACAAGTAATCGGTCAGTAGAAGGATTCCAGCATGCGCTTGATCAATGCCTGCGGCCTGGCCGCTTCCGCCGTCCTGGGGGCCTGTTCCCTCAGCGCCCTGGCCGACGACAACACCGACAACAAGGCCCTCAACGCCGGCCATGAATACATGGTCACCACCAACTACCCGAACAACCTGCACGTGATCGACCTGGCCAGCGACACGCTGTACAAGACCTGCAAGATGCCCGACGCCTTCGGCCCCGGCACCGTGCAGTTGGCGCCGGACCGCAAGGTCGCCTACGTGCTGAACAACCACTACGCCGATGTCTACGGGGTCGAGCTGGACAGCTGCAAGCAGGTGTTCCACGCCAGCATCACCCAGCAACCGGGGGAAAAGGCCCGCTCGATGTTCGCCTTCACCGTTAGCCATGACGGCAAGGAGCTGTACACCGTGGCCAACCCGACGCTGATGCTCAACGACCGTTATGAGGTCAAGCCACCGCGGCTGGATGTCTATGCCACCGACGCCGGGCTCAAGGCCAAGCCGGTGCGCAGCTTCCCGGCGCCGCGGCAGCTGACCATCATGCAGAGCGGTAACGACGGCTCGCTGTATGTGGCCGGGGCGGATGTGTACAAGGTCGATGTCAAGACCGGCAAGTTCGACGTGCTGATCCCCAGCCGCCACTGGAAGCGCCCGAACTACAGTGCGCCGGACGTGCTCTACGTGTGGAACCAGCAGACCTACCGCCATGATTTCTCGCTGCTCTACACCGCCGCCAAGTTCAAGGACAAGAAACAGGACCCGGCCACCGCCGAGTACCTGTACGGCCTGTTCAGCATCGACCTGAAAACCGGCAAGAGCGAAACCACCGACTTCGGTCCGCTGACGGAGATCTACTTCAGCGGCATGCGTTCGCCGAAGGACCCGAACCTGATGTTCGGCGTGCTCAACCGCCTGGCCAAGTACGACATCAAGCAGAAAAAACTGCTCCAGGCCGCCACCCTGGAACATTCCTACTACTGCATTTCGTTCAACAAGGCGGGCAGCAAGATCTACCTGGCCGGGACCTTCAACGACGTGGCGATCTTCGATGCCGACAGTCTCAAGCAGATCGGCAGCATCAAGCTGCCGGGCGGGGACATGGCGATCACCACGGCCCAGGTGTTCGTGCGCTAGGCGTTGCTACCGCTATCGCGAGCAAGCTCGCTCCTACAGGGAACCGCATTCCTCTTGTAGGAGCGAAGCTTGCTCGCGAAAAACCTCAAGATCCCCGCGATTTCAATTCCCCGGCACCGGGCAGCTCAGGTCGCCTTCCTGGCACTTGAGGTAGGTCTTGAACGCCTCGACCCGCGCCTTGGTCAGGTCGGTGGTGCAGTTGCTGTAGATCAACGGATAGACGCTGCCACCGGCGACGCCCGAGGCGGCGAACCCGCACTCCGCATCCCGAAAGGCCACCCAGGCGCGCTGGGCGCTGACCAGCAGCTTCTTGCCGTCCGGGTTGTCCTTCAGGCGCTGGGTGATGCGCTGGTAAAGCGTATTCAGCTCCTTGTCCGCCGCTTGGTGCTGCTGGGCGGCGCACTGGTTCATGGCGGTCTGGGTGGTGGCGTTGGCACAGTCGGCGGCCTGCGCCAGCGGGGTGAGCAGAAGCGGCAGCAGAGCCAGGAGCAAGCGTGGGTTCATGGGGATTCTCGCAATGGGCAATTAAGGGGGCATCAAGGACGTTTGCGGGCCGCCGGGTTCCGGCTGGCGACGGGTCGTTGGCCTGCATCCTAGCCCCGGTGACGACCGCATGTCCGTCTTTGCGGAAAAATGCAACTTAAAGGTTGCTCTTCTGCGAGAGCAAGCTAGGGTTTGATCACTGGAGGTGACCCATGAACTCATCAGATCGCATCGAAAGAAAGATCCTGCTCAAGGCAACCCGTTCCCGTGTCTGGGCCGCACTGGCCGATGCCGAGGCCTTCGGCAGCTGGTTCGGCGTGGCGCTCGCGGGCCAGCGTTTTGTCGTCGGGCAACGCACCCGGGGGCAGATTACCTATCCCGGGTATGAACACCTGGTCTGGGATGTGCTGGTGGAGCGGCTGGAGCCCGAGCACCTGTTCGCCTTCAGCTGGCACCCGTACGCGGTGGAGCCTGAAGTCGACTATTCCGCCGAGCCCAGCACCCTGGTGCAATTCGAACTCGAAGACCTGGACGGCGGCACCTTGCTGCGGGTGGTCGAGTCGGGGTTCGACGGCATTCCGCCCGAGCGGCGGCTCAAGGCGTTTCGCATGAACAGCCGCGGCTGGGACGAGCAGATGAGCAATATCGAGAACTACCTTGGCCCCTGACACCCTATCCACATCCCTGTTGTCGGTGGCGGCATCGCTGGACGGCTCGGCCATGATCTTCGCGGCACTGGGCGACGAGACCCGCCTGCGGCTCGTCGCCATCCTGTGTGGCGGCGGCGCCCTGTCGATCACCCAATTGACCCTCGGCACCGACATCAGCCGCCAGGCGGTGACCAAGCATCTGCAGGTGCTGGCGCAGGCCGGGCTGGTGCGCGACGCCAAACTGGGGCGCGAGCGCCTGTGGGCATTCGAGCCGGGCCGGCTGGCCGAAGCCCGGCGCTCGCTGGAGGTGATCAGCCAGCAGTGGGATCATGCCCTGGGTCAATTGCAGGCCTTTGTCGAGTCATAACGGAAATCATCACGGATGTTCGAGTTTTACCTGAAACGTTGGAACCTGCAGGTCGATGGCGCGCCCATCGTTACGCCGGGCAGCCACCTGTTGCCGGTGCGCCTGGACGACGCGCCGGCGATGCTGAAGATCGCCCTCGACGACGAGGAAAAATACGGCAACCGCCTGATGGTCTGGTGGGCCGGGGAGGGCGCCGCCCGGGTCTACGCGCACCACGGCGATGCCTTGTTGATGGAGCGGGCCATGGGGCGGCGCTCGCTGATGCAGATGGCCCTGGCCGGCGAAGACGACGAGGTCAGCCGGATCGTTTGCGCCAGCCTGGCCCGCCTGCATGCGCCACGCTCGACGCCCTTGCCGCCGTTGTTGACCCTGTCGGAATGGTTCAAGGCCCTGCGCTCGGCCGCTCGACGCGAGGGCGGGATTTTCCTGCGCTGCCTGGCCACCGCCGATGAACTGCTGGCGGCCCCTCGGGAACAGGTGGTGCTGCACGGCGATATCCATCACGACAATGTGCTGGACTTCGAGGAGCGCGGCTGGCTGGCGATCGATCCCAAGCGGGTCATGGGCGAGCGCGGCTTCGATTTCGCCAACCTGATCTGCAACCCGGACCTGCCGACCAGCGGCGATCCGCAGCGCTTCACCCGCCAGGTCGAGGTCATCGCCCAGGCCGCGGGGCTGGAGCGCAAGCGCCTGCTGCAATGGGTGCTGGCCTATACAGGGCTGTCCGCCGCCTGGTTCCTGGAGGATGGCGACGTACCCAGCGCGGAGCACGAACTGCAGGTGGCGGAGTTGGCCATCCAGGCCCTGGAAGGCGCGGCCTAGGGGTTTTGGTAAGTCGGCTTATGGCGAAAGGCTTACATGCACTGCCAGCTTTCTCGTCTGTTGCCGATTGGGCGACAGGCTTAATCTTCATTCACCAACTGCAGCGCAGGACGCGCTCAGGGTCATGGATGACCGACCATGTGCAAGGATGCAGCGACAGGATGTCGTAATGGTCTTGAAAAAAACCCGCTTCGGCGGGTTTTTTTTCGCCTGTGGAAAAGCTAGAGGTGACGGATCTCCTCCGGCACGTGCCCCCAGTTGTCATGGCGACCGTCGGCGTAGTACACCGGGGCCGCAAGCAGCTCCTGCAGGTCGATGTCGTCCAGGGTCATCACCTGCACCGCGACATAGTCGCCACCGATTTCCTGCACATGACCGCGCCCGAAGGGGCGCACGCCGCAATGCTTGCAGAACAGATGATGGGTATTGCCGCTGTTGAACCGATAGTCGCTCAGCGCCTGTTCGCCGCTGAGCAGGCGAAAGGCCTTGGGAGCGATGATCGCGTTCCAGTTGCGGGTCTTGCTGCAGATCGAGCAATTGCACTTGTTGGTGCCCTGGCTCAAGTCGATCTCGGCTTCATAGCGCACGGCACCGCAATGACAGCTGCCGGTGTAAGTCTTGTGCATTGCAAGGCTCCTGAGGGAAGGCTAGGCCAGAGTGTAGAAGCTGGCGGAACACTCTGTCGGCTTGGCGGGAATGTACGCCAGTGCGGAAAAGGCCGAAGACCGCAGCCGGGGAAGCCGAGTTTCGCGTCAAGATCCCGGACGACGAGTCCGATGCAGGTGATCGACTACATCTTGCAGGCCAGTGAGCAAGCAGTCCCGGCCTGACGTCGGTTTATCGAAGATGCGGCCAGGGCTCGGCTGGCCGATAAGGTTGCCCTGGTCCGCATCTTTCTTCCCCTCAGCGTGCGCAGGTCTCAGGCCTGTTGCCACTGCGCCACGACCCTGTGGACTATCTCGCCGCGCTGCTTGATGGAATTGGCCGCGAGCCGCTGGGCTTCCTCCACCACCGCTTTGGGCGCTGTCCGTGGGCTACCGGCCGCGAAAGGCGGAGCCGGGGCGTACTCCAGTTGCAACTGCACCCGCTGCGCCGTCGCCTCGCCGAACAGTTCGCCGGCCAGGGTCAGGGCAAAATCGATCCCGGCGGTAATCCCGCCACCGCTCAACAAATTACCGTCGCGCACCACGCGCTCCTGCACCGCAATCGCCCCCAGCGCCTCCAGCAGGTGGTGGTAGGCCCAATGGGTGGTGGCGCGCTTGCCACGCAGCAGCCCGGCGGCGCCGAGCACCAGGGAACCGGTGCACACCGAGGTGACGTAACGCGCCTGTGCCGCCTGCTGGCGGATGAAGTCGAGGGTCTGCGGGTCTTCCATCAAGGGCCCGACACCGGCGCCGCCGGGGATGCAGATCACGTCCAGCGGCGGGCAATCGGCGAAGCTGGTGGTCGCCTGTAGTACCAGGCCGGTGCTGGCGGTGACCGGCCCGCGCGCCTTCCAGGCCAGATGCACCTGCACGTCCGGCAGCGACGCGAGCACATCGTAGGGGCCGGTCAGGTCGAGTTGCTGGACGTTGGGGAACAACAGGAAACCGATCTGCAGCGTCATGGGGTATCTCCCTGGAGAAGTTCGAAGCTATCCGCTCTCATGCGGCTGGACGGTTCGACTCTAGCGTCCTAGGCTTTGGCGAATACGCCAACCTACCCACGATTTACGCCAACCATGCCCCAGACCGCCAGAACCGTCCATGTACTGACCTTCGCCAACGCCCAGGTGCTCGACGTCACGGGCCCGCTGCAGGTGTTTGCTTCGGCCAACGACCTGGCGCGGCATAAAGGCTTGCCGCTGCCCTACGCGGTGAACGTGATCGCCACGGGCGACGGGCCGGTGACCACCTCGGCCGGGCTGGCGTTGCTGGCCGAACCCTTGCCGGCGCCGGGCACTCCCTGCGACACCCTGATCATCGCCGGCGGCTGGGGCGTGTACGCCGCGGCCGAAGACCCGGCGCTGGTGGCCTGGGTCCGCCAGCAGGCAGCGCTGGCACGGCGGGTGGCGTCGGTGTGCACCGGGGCTTTTTTGCTGGCCGCCAGCGGTTGGCTCGACGGGCGCCGGGTGGTCACCCACTGGACCCGCTGCGAGCAACTGGCGCGGCAATACCCGCGCTTGCGTGTGGAGGCCAACCCGATCTTCATCAACGAGGGGCCGGTCTGGACCTCGGCCGGCGTCACCGCCGGGATCGACCTGGCCCTGGCATTGGTCGAGGCAGACCTGGGGCACGCCATGGCACTGGACGTGGCCCGGCAACTGGTGGTGTTCCTCAAGCGCCCGGGCGGCCAGTCGCAATTCAGCGCGACCCTGGCCCTGCAAAAACAGGGCAGTCGTTTCGACGACCTGCACGCCTGGATCGCCGAAAACCTCGGTCGCGACCTGAACCTCCCGACCCTGGCCGAACAGGCCGGCATGAGCGAACGCAGCTTTGTCCGCCACTACCGCGCCGACACCGGCCAGACCCCGGCCCGGGCCATCGAACAGATCCGCGTGGAAAGCGCCCGGCGCCTGCTCGGCGACAGCTGCGTACCGATCAAGCGTATCGCCGTGCAGTGCGGCTTCGGCAGCGAAGAAACCCTGCGCCGCAGCTTCCTGCGGCTCGTGGGCGTGACGCCGCAGGCGTATCGGGAGCGGTTTTCTCCGGAAGAGGAGTCAGGCCTCCAGTAGTTCCAGCAACGCCTGCAAGGTGGCGTGCGGCGCTTCCTGCGGCACGTTGTGGCCGACCCCGGGCAAGATCCGGCGCTGGTAAGGGCCGGTGAACAGGCCGATGTCTTCATCCTCTTCGCTGGCCGGGCCGACCCCGTCATTGCCGCCGCACAGCGCGATGGTCGGTACGCGGATCGGCGGTTGCTGCGCCAGGGCCTGCTCGATGTGTTCCAGGCTCGGGTCGCCCGGGGCGTACATGAAGCGATGCCGGTAGGAGTGGATTACCACCTCGACGAAGTCCGGGTTGTCGAACGACGGTGCGCTCAGATCGTAGAGTTCGCGGCCGCGATCCCAGGTCGGCGACCAGAGTTGCCACAGCAGTTCGCACAGTTCGCGGCGGTTGGCGGTCAGGCCGTCCACCCCGCGCTGGGTGTGGAAATAATACTGATACCAGAGCCGGT
The DNA here is from genome assembly GCF_017349775.1 of Pseudomonas sp. GW460-12-10-14-TSB1. NCBI lineage: Bacteria > Pseudomonadati > Pseudomonadota > Gammaproteobacteria > Pseudomonadales > Pseudomonadaceae > Pseudomonas > Pseudomonas sp. GW460-12-10-14-TSB1. Next base: position 33,231 of record NZ_JACNAC010000026.1, on the reverse strand, counting down.
GCTCGGTCTCGGGCGGCCGCGGCTGGGTCGAGCGGGCAATGTCCTGGATGTTGTAGCCGTCGGCGCTCATCAGGCAACGCACCCGTTCCGGCCACAGGGCCGCGACGATGCAGGCAGCGCGACCGCCCCAGTCGAAACCGGCGAGGGCGGCCTGGGGGATCTCCAGGGCATCCATCAGGTCCAGCAGGTCCTGGGCCAGCGCCGCCTGTTGCCCGGAACGCGGGATGTCCGGGCTGACGAAACGGGTCGGCCCATAGCCGCGCAGGTACGGCACTATCACCCGGTAACCGCGCGCCGCCAGCTCGGGGGCGATCTCGTCGTAGCCGCGAGGGTCGTAGGGAAAGCCGTGCAGCAGGATCACCGGCGCGCCGTCGGCGGGGCCGTGGTGTTCGTAGGCGATATGCAGGCGAGGTGTCTGGATGTACTGGACAGAGAGCGAGCTGTTCATGGACGGACCCGGCGACAGGGAAAGCAGCAACCTTAGCTCAATCTGCGTGCCTGGCCAGTGTCGTGCCAAGGCTTCATTCGTGGGCTTTGCCCTGACGGCATGCCGCGCTGACGATTGCTTCACACCTCAGTCAGGGGCTACAGCAAGGTGAGCTCGGCACTGGTAGTGAGGTGCTTGAAATGGTGCTGCCACAACCGCACACCGAGCTGGCCGCTGCGGTCCAGCGACGAGCCCACCGTCAGGTCGGTGATCAGGGTCGGTTGCAGACCGGCGTCGAACAGGGCGAAGCCGGCGGCGAGCACGCAGGTGTCGGTCTGGATGCCACAGACCAGCACGCGTTCGGGGGCCAGGCTGCGCAGGTAGGCGATGGTTTCCGGCGTTGGGGCGTAACCGTGCTTGATAAAGATACGGTCGGCGGCGACCAGGCTGTGGTCATCGGCGGCGGGTTGCCAGCCGAGCTGGCGGGCGAAGGGGGTTTGGCTTTCGTCATGGCGCTCGACGGTGGCCACCGAGGGCAGTTGGCCGAGCAGGGCGTTGATGCCGCTCACCAGCCACTCCGGCGGGTTGAACGAGGGTTGCACATCGATGATCAGCAGTACCTGGCGCATGGCAGTCCTTGAGGGGGCCGGGCGGCCTATTCTGCCCGCAAACCGCCGTTGCCGCGAACGGCTTGTCTTCTGTAGGAGCGAGGCTTGCCCGCGATGACCGATGATGCGATGCACCAGACATTCCGCGTCGTCTCTATCGCGGGCAAGCCTCGCTCCTACGGGGGTAAGCTCAGCGCACCCGCAAGCCCTGCAACAGCACCTCCAGGCCAACCAGCGCCTGCTGCAATCGTTGCCCCGGATGCTCGTCCCGGGCGATCCACAGCGAGGCGTCGAGCAGGCTGCCATTGATCAGGCGCGCCAAGGCTTCGCTGGGGGCCTTGACCACCAGGCCGGCCTGCATCAATTCATCCAGCAGGCCGCTCAAGGACAGTACGCACTGCTCCTCGCTGGCCTCGGTCAGGTCCCCCAGTACCGAGCGCGCATCCTGCAGGACGATGCGCTGGATCTCCGCTTCCTGGGCCATTTCCAGGTAGGTGCGGCAGCGCTGGACGAAGGCGCCCCAGAGGTCGTCGGTGCCGCGCGAGATCGCCTCCAGGCGCTGGTCCATTTCCGCGTCGAGCTGTTCCACCACCGCTGCCAGCAGGCCTTTCTTGTCGCCGAAATGGTGGTACAAGGCACCTCGGGTCAGGCCCGCCTCGGCCGTCAGCTCGTCCATCGAGGTGTTGGCATAACCCAGGCTGCCAAAGGCCTGGCGGGCACTGGCGATGAGTTTGCTGCGGGTTTCTTCGATCATCTCGGCGCGTTGACGCGGGCTCATGGCGGGCACTCACACAGCTGACAGGTGGATTGACATACGCCGCGTATGTTCTCATGCTTTCTCACATACGCGCCGTATGTATTTTTGCCTTGCGGTGCATTTCTGGCAAGCCTCAAACAAGGTGTAATGACGATGGCAAACCCTTACCGCGAACTGTTCAAGGCCCCCGGCAGTCGCGCTTTCGTGGTGGCGGGGATGATTGCGCGGATGCCGATGTCGATGACCGGCATCGGCCTGATCACCATGCTGGCCCAGCTCAAGGGCGGTTACGCGCTGGCGGGCGCGGTGGCGGCGACCTTCGCCCTGGCCACGGCCTTCTGCGCGCCCCAGGTGTCGCGCATGGTCGACCGCTTCGGCCAGGGCCGGGTGCTGCCGATCGCCGCCGGCCTGGGTGGCGGGGCGCTGCTGGCGTTGTTGCTGTGCACCCGTTTGCAGGCGCCGCACTGGACGCTGTTCCTGTTCGCCGCCCTGGCCGGCTGCATGCCGAGCATACCGGCCATGATCCGCGCCCGCTGGACCGAGCTGTACCGCGGCCAGCCACAGTTGCAGACCGCCTATGCCTTGGAATCGGTGCTCGATGAGGTGTGCTTTATCCTCGGCCCGCCGCTGTCGGTGGGGCTGTGCGTGGCGGCCTTCCCCGAGGCCGGGCCGCTGGCGGCGCTGTTGCTGCTGGCGATCGGCGTCACCGCGCTGGTGGCGCAACGGGCGACCGAGCCACCGGTGCATCCCCATGAGGCCGAGCACGACGCGTCGATCATCCGTTCGCTGGAGTTGCAGTTGCTGGTGTTGCTGATGATTGCCATGGGCATGATCGTCGGCGTGGTGGACGTGGTCAGCGTGGCGTTCGCCCAGCAGCAGGGGCAACCCGCGGCGGCGAGCATCGTGCTGTCGGTGTACGCCATCGGTTCCTGCCTGGCGGGTATCGCCTTCGGTGCGCTGAAACTGAATATCCCGCTGCCGCGACTGTTCATGTACGGCGGCATCGCCACCGCCGTGACCACCCTGCCATTGCTGATGGCGAGCAATATCCTTGGCCTGTCCCTGGCTGTGTTCGTCTCCGGCCTGTTCTTCGCCCCGACCCTGATCGTCGCCATGGCCCTGGTCGAGAGCATAGTTCCACCGGCCAAGCTCACCGAGGGCCTGACCTGGCTGGTCACCGGGGTGAGCATCGGCGTGGCCATCGGCGCGGCCAGTTCCGGCTGGCTGGTGGATGCCTTTGGCGCGCGCAGCGGCTTCTGGGTGGCGCTGGCAGCGGGAGTGGTGGTGCTGGGGGCGGCGGTGCAGAGCTGTCGCCGGCTGACCCGTGGCCAGCCGGCGGTCGCCTGAGCCTTACCGGCCGCGCCCGGAGTCGATCCGGAAATTCACCGACTCCACTACGATCTCTGTTGTTTGCGCTTTGATCGGCCGCAGGGGGTGAAGGCTGGGGCGTGGTGGGGATCGTTCCCCACTAATTTGCCGGTCAGGTGGCACGTCCAGTCTTTACCATCATTTTTTTCAAGGGGAACACCGTGACCCAGCTGACGCTGTTGTGCCTGCCGTATTCCGGAGCCAGCGCCATGGTCTACAGCCGCTGGCGGCGCAAGCTGCCGCAATGGTTGCAGCTTTCGCCGGTGGAGCTGCCCGGGCGTGGCGCCCGTTATGCCGAGCCGCTGCACACCGACATGCGCGAGCTGGCGCGGCAACTGGCGGTGGAAATCCGCACCAGCCTGCGTACGCCCTATGCCTTGTTCGGCCATAGCCTGGGGGCGCTGCTGGCCTGCGAGCTGGCCCATGCCCTGCGGGCCCTGGGTTGTCCGGAGCCGGTGGCGCTGTTCGCTTCGGGGACCGCGGCGCCGACCCTGCGCACCGACTACGACCGGGGTTTTGCCGATCCCAAGACCGACGAACAGCTGATCGAACAGCTGCGCACCCTCAATGGCACCAGTGAAGAGGTGTTGGCCAACCAGGAGTTGATGAGCCTGACCCTGCCGATCCTGCGCGCCGACTTTCTCCTGTGTGGCCGTTTTCGCCCGCTGCAGCGCCCGTTGCTGAACTGCCCGGTGCATGTCCTGGGGGGCAAGGCCGACCGCGCCACCAGCGAACAGTTGATCGGCTGGAGGAAGGAGACCCAGGGCAGCTTCTCCGTGGACATGCTGGCGGGCGGGCACTTCTTCATTCACGAGCACGAAGCCAAGGTCCTGAGCCTGATCAAGGGCCACCTTGAGGTGCATCGTCGGCGTCACCTGCAACCCGAAGCCGCGGCTGCCCTGTAGCCACCGCCGCAAGATCGTCAAGCAAGGCCCTGCGGGCCTTATCGCAGCCTCGCGGGCTCGGCAGCGGCTACAGGGGCCGATGCCGGGGCGAGATCAACCTGTCAGCCCAGTGAGGTGCCCAGGCGCCAGTAACCCATCAGGGTCAGGTTGCGGCGTTCCTGGCCGCGCTCGTTGATCAGGTGGCGGCGGATGCTCATCACCGTGGCGGACTCGCCGGCCACCCAGGCATAGAAGCTGTTGTCGGCCGGCGTGGCGGTCTCCCAGGGCCGTTGTTCCTCGTCGCCTTCGCGCAGCTTGATCGGCCGCTGTGCCGTGCTGGGCGGCGGCAGCTCGGCCAGCTCCCGGGCGGCATGGATCAGGGTTTCGCCGTGCTGGGCGCCCAGCAGATCCCGCGGCAGCCAGTTGAGTCGGGTCTGGGGGTTGCAGCGCAAGTCGATGCAGTCGCTTTCGTGGGGCACTTCGATAAAGGCCTGCACGTCCGGGTAGTCCGGATATTCCTGCAGCTCCTCGAGAATCCCGGCAATGGCCGGCAGGGCGGTTTCATCGCCCATCAGCAGCACCTTGCGGATCCCCGCCGGCGGCATCCATTCATAACCGCCGGGGTCGCCGCTGTAGGCCTTGTTCGGGACCACCATCTGCAGGCGGTCGCCGGGCCGGGCGTGGGTGGCCCAGCTGGACGCGGGGCCGTTGACCCCGTGCAGCACGAAGTCCACATCCATTTCCGCCGGCAGCAGGCGCAGGGCGCGGATGGTGTAGGTGCGCATCGGCGGTTGCTGCTCGGCCGGCAGCTTGCGCCGGGCGGCGTGCCAGTCGCCTTCCACCGGCAGTTGCGGAACGCTGCCGTCGGCCCCGGGGAACAACAGCTTGATGCGCTGGTCCGGGGCCAGGGCGCGGGCCTGGGCGATCTCCTCGCCGGCGAACACCAGGCGCACCAGGGACGGGCTGAGGACGATGCGTTGCTTGAGCTCGACGTTGATCACCCGGTAGCCCTTGGGTCTGGGCCGGTCGATGCCCGTCAGTTTGCGCAAGCCTTGGGTGAGGATGTCGGTCAGCGATTGAGCGGAGGACATGGGCGGATACCTGTTGCAAGGGGGGATAAGCAAGGAACGAAGGGCGGCGGGTCCGATTTACCGTCGGCGCCGCTTGTCGGCGGGTCCCGGGCGGCCCCGGGGTTGGCGGCTGGCGTGGCGCGCGGGGTTAATTTTCCCGGGCCTTCATCCGTTCCGTAGGGATGACCGAGCCAATGCTCGATACCCCACAAGTAAGTACGGATGCCCCCCGATGAATGCCGAAGACTCCTTGAAGCTCGCCCGTAGATTCATTGAACTGCCGCTGGAAAAGCGCCGGCTGTTCTTGAAGGCTCTGGACAAGGAAGGCGTCGACTTCTCTCTGCTGCCTATTCCCGCGGGGGTCGCAGTGCCTGACCGCCAGGCGCTGTCCTACGCGCAGCAGCGCATGTGGTTTCTCTGGCAACTGGACCCCCAGAGCGCGGCCTACAACCTGCCCAACGCGGTACGCCTGAGCGGGCCGCTGGATCGGGCGATGCTGGCCCGGGCCTTCGACTGGCTGCTGGAGCGCCATGAAAGCCTGCGCACGGTGTTTCGCCTGGAGCAGGACGAGCCGCGGCAGGTGATCCTGGCGACCCAGGTGAACATCGATTACCAGGACCTGAGTGACCTCGACCCCGAGCAGCGCGAGGCCAGCGTACGGCAGCGGGCCGACGCCGAGGCGCGCCGGCCCTTCGATCTGCAACAGGGGCCGCTGTTGCGGGTCTGCGTGTTGGGGCTGGGGGAGCAGGAACACGTCATGCTGCTGACCCTGCACCACATCGTCGCCGACGGCTGGTCCATGGGCGTGCTGATCGAGGAGTTCCTGCAAGCCTACGACGCCCTGCTCCAGGGTGAGGCGCCGAGCGCGCCGGCCCTGCCGATCCAGTACCGCGACTACGCCCTGTGGCAGCGCAGCTGGCTGGAGGCGGGGGAGCAGGAGCGGCAGCTGGCGTACTGGCGGGCCAAGCTTGGGGACGAGCATCCGGTGCTCAGGCTGCCCACCGATCATCCGCGCCAGGCCCATTCCAGCCGCCAGGGGCGGCGCCTGGACTTCGAGCTGGCGCCACCTTTGGCCCAGCAACTGGGTGCCCTGGCGCGACAGCAGGGGGTGACCCTGTTCGCCGTGCTGCTGGCAGGTTTCAAGCTGCTGCTGGCGCGCTACAGCGGCCAGCAGGATATCCGCGTGGGCGTGCCGATCGCCAACCGCACGCGCCAGGAAGCCGAAGGGCTGATCGGCTTCTTCGTCAACACCCAGGTGCTGCGCAGCGAGTTGAGCCCGCACTTGACGGTGGAGCAACTGCTGGCGGATATCCGCGAGACCACCCTGGGGGCGCAGGCCCATCAGGAGCTGCCTTTCGAACGCTTGGTGGAGGCCCTGCAACTCGAGCGCAGCCTGAGCCACAGCCCGTTGTTCCAGGTGCTCTACAACCACCAGCCGCAGGTCACCGAGCTGACCACCCTGCGCAGCCGTTCCGGGCTTGAAGTGCAGGCCCTGGCGCGCAACGAGCGCACCGTGCAGTTCGACCTGACCCTGGATACTTTCGAGCGCGGTGGCCGGTTGCAGGCTGCCTTCACCTATGACTGCCAGCTGTTCGAGGAGCAGACCGTCGAGCGCATGGCCGGCCACTGGCAGAACCTGCTGTGGGCGATGGTGCGTGAGCCGCGGTCGGCGATCGCCGAATTGCCGCTGCTCAGCCCCGAGCAAAGCCAGGTCACCCTGGCCCAGGGGATTGGTGCGCCTGAGGCATTCGCCGCCGCTTCGGTGCTGGAGTTGTTCGCCGAGCAGGTGCGCCTGCGGCCCGAGGCGCCGGCCCTGGTGTTCGGCGAGCAGTGCCTGAGTTATCGCCAGCTGGATCAGCGCGCCGCGCGCCTGGCGGCGGCCCTGGTGCAGCGTGGCGTGGGCCCCGAGGTGCTGGTGGGCATCGCCGTGGAGCGCTCGCTGGAGATGGTGGTGGGCCTGCTGGCGGTGCTCAAGGCCGGTGGCGCCTACGTGCCCCTGGATGCCCAGTACCCCGAGCAGCGCTTGAGCTACATGCTGCAAGACAGCGGCGTTGCCCTGCTGCTGAGCGAGACCGCGGTGCAGGCGCGGCTGCCGCTGGCGGCCGGGGTCAGCGTGCTGTTGCTGGACCAGCCGGACAGCTGGGCGCCGGCCAGCGATTTGCAGGCTCCACTGCCGCAGGTCGAGGCCGGGCACCTGGCCTATTCGATCTACACCTCCGGTTCCACCGGGGCCGCCAAGGGCGTCACCATCACCCACGCGGCCCTGGCCAACTACGTGCAGGCGATCCTGGCGCGCCTGCCGCTGGGGGCCGCGCGCAACATGGCGGTGGTCTCCACCATTGCCGCCGACCTGGGGCATACCACGCTGTTTGGCGCCCTGTGCTCCGGCAGTTGCCTGCATGTGATCGACCTGGATACCGGCCTGGATGCCGAGGCCTTTTCGGCCTACCTGGATGCCCGGCAAATCGATGTGCTGAAGATCGTCCCTTCGCATTTGCAGGCGCTGATGACCGGCGCGGAGCCGGCCCGCGCCCTGCCAAGGCAGTGCCTGGTACTGGGCGGCGAAGCCTGCCCGGCGGCGCTGGTCAGGAAGGTCCGGGCCCTGGCGCCGCAGTGCGCGGTGTTCAACCACTACGGCCCGACGGAAACCACGGTCGGCGCCCTGACCATGGCTGCCGCTGACGTGGACCAGGCCCTGGCGGTGGTGCCCCTGGGCCAGCCGCTGGCCAACGTCCGCGCCCGGGTGCTGGATGCTTCGCTGCAGCCAGTGGCGCCCGGCACCCCGGCCGAGCTGTACCTGGGGGGCGCCGGCCTGGCGCGGGGCTATCACCGCCGGCCGGCATTGACCGCCGAGCGTTTTGTTCCCGACCCTTTCAGTGCCGACGGGCAGCGGCTGTACCGCACCGGTGACCTGGCGCGCTACCTCGATGGTGGGGTCATCGATTACCTGGGGCGCATCGACCATCAGGTGAAGATTCGCGGCTACCGCATCGAGCTGGGGGAAATCACCGCGGCGCTCAAGCAGTTGCCGCAGGTCGAGGACGCCGTGGCGCAGGTGGTCAGCGTGGCCGACGAGCCGCAAGTGGCGGCTTATGGGGTGCTGGCCAAGGCCAGCGCTCAGGAGCCGGAAGCGGCCTGGCAGGAGATTCGCCGGCAGTTGGCGGTGGCGCTGCCCGACTACATGCTGCCGATGCACTTCGTGGCCCTGGAAGGCATGCCGTTGACCGCCAACGGCAAGCTCGACCTGCGGGCCTTGCCACCGTTGCAGCCGCAGGCGCCGGTGGCGGTCTACGTTGCCCCGGCCAGCGAGTTGCAGCGGGGTATCGCGGCGATCTGGCAGGACGTGCTCAAGGTCGAGCGGGTGGGCCTGAGCGACAATTTCTTCGCCCTGGGCGGGCATTCGCTGCTGGCTACTCAGATCATTTCCCGGGTCCGCCGGCTGCTGGCGGCGGATGTGCCGCTGCGGGTGCTGTTCGAGACCGCGCGCCTGGATGAGTTCGTCGAGCAGGTGCAGGCTTGCGCCGGCGCCGGTTCGCTGTCGCTGATCGAGGCGGTAGGGCGCGACGAGCCATTGCCGGCTTCCCATGCCCAGCAGCGGCAATGGCTGTTCTGGCAGATGCATCCACAGAGCACCGCCTACCACACGCCGATCGTGGTCCGGCTCAAGGGTGTGCCGGACCGGCAGGCGTTGCAGCACAGCTTCGACGCCCTGGCGCTGCGCCATGAAGCCTTCCGTACCACCTTTACCCAGCACCGGGACAGCCTGTGCCAGGTGGTGCACCCCCAGGGTGAAATTACCCTGGCCTGGGAACGCCTGGCCCCGGGCCTGTCCCGCGAGGCGGTCGAGGCCAGGGCCCTGGAAGAAACCCAGGTGCTGTTCGACCTGGAGCACGGCCCCCTGTGCCGGGCCCGGGTGCTGCAGATCGCCGAGCAGGACTGCCTGCTGGTGGTGACCCTGCACCACATCATTTCCGATGGCGCCTCCATGAGTGTGCTGGCCCGGGAATTCGTCGCCCTCTACCGGGGGTTCATCCAGGGGCAGGCCCCGCAGTTCGATGAATTGAGCGTGCAGTACGCCGACTACGCCAGCTGGCACCGGGCCTGGCTCGAGCAGGGCGAGCAGCAGCGGCAGCTGGATTACTGGCGCGAGCAACTGGGGCTGGAGCACCCGGTGCTGGAGTTGCCGGTGGACCATCCGCGCCAGGCCCTGGTGAGCCATCGCCAGGAGCGCCTGGGTTTCCGTCTGCCGGTGGACCTGGAGCAGGGCTTGCGGCGCCTGGCGCGCGAACACGACATGACCCTGTTCCAGCTGTTCCTCGGCTCCTTCGCCCTGTTGCTGCACCGTTATTCCGATCAGCCCGATATCCGGATCGGCGTGCCGGTCAGCAACCGCCGCCACCAGGAAATGGAAGGTGTGATGGGTTTCTTCGTCAACACCCTGGTGATGCGCGTCGACCTGGCGCCGAGCCTGGCGGTGGGGCAGTTGCTGCGTCAGGTCAAGGCCACGGCCCTGGCCGCCCAGGCCCATCAGGACCTGCCGTTCGACCGCCTGGTGGATGCGCTCAAGCCCCAGCGCGCGCTGGACCAGAACCCGCTGTTCCAGGTGATGTACAACCACCTGAGCATCGCCGGGGAAAGCGCCGACGGCGCCAGCCTGCCGGGCCTGCACGCCGAGGAAATGGTCCTGCAGGGCGGTACCGCGCAGTTCGACCTGACCCTGGAAACCCTGGAAACCGACGCTGGGATCAATGCGTCGTTCATCTATGCCGGTGAGTTGTTCGAGGTGTCGACCATCGAGGGGTTCGCCGATCACTGGCGCAACCTGCTGCAAGGCATGCTCGAACCGCGACAGGCGATTGGCGAGCTGGCGATGCTGGGCCAGGAGGAGCAGGGGCGGATTCGCCAGGACTGGGATCACACTCAGGTGGTCTATCCGACCAACCGCTTTGTCCACCAACTGTTCGCCGATCAGGCAGCCAAGGCGCCGGAGGCTCCGGCGGTGTTCTTCGCCGAGCAGCGCCTGAGCTATCGCGAACTGGACATTCAGGCTAACCGGCTGGCGCACAAGCTGATCGAGCTGGGCGTCGGCCCGGAAGTCCGGGTGGCCATCGCCATGCCGCGTTGCGCGGAAATCATGGTGGCCTTCCTCGCCGTGCTCAAGGCGGGTGGGGTCTATGTGCCGCTGGATATCGAGTATCCCCAGGATCGCCTGCGCTACATGATGCAGGACAGCGGCGCCTGGTTGCTGCTGACCCAGAGCCACCTGCTGGATCGCCTGCCGATCCCGGACGGTTTGCCGACCCTCAGCGTCGAAGGCGCGGCCGACTTTGCGGCTTACCCTGTGACCAGCCCGGAGGTGACCCTGGCCGAGGAAAACCTCGCCTACGTGATCTACACCTCCGGCTCCACTGGTTTGCCCAAAGGCGTGGCGGTGTCACACGGCCCGCTGGCCATGCACAGCCTGGCCACTGGCGAACGCTATGAAATGAGCCCGGCGGACTGCGAACTGCACTTCATGTCCTTCGCCTTCGACGGTTCCCATGAGGGCTGGATGCACCCGCTGATCTACGGTGCCAGCGTGCTGATCCGTGACGACAGCCTGTGGTCGCCGGAATTTACCTACGAGCAGATGCACCGTTATGGCGTCACCGTGGGCGTGTTCCCGCCGGTGTACCTGCAACAGCTGGCGGTGCATGCCGAACGCGACGGCAACCCGCCAGCGGTGCGGGTCTATTGCTTCGGCGGTGATGCGGTGCCGCAGGCCAGTTACGACCTGGCCTGGCGGGTGCTGCGGCCCAAGTACATTTTCAACGGCTACGGCCCGACCGAAACCGTGGTCACTCCGCTGATCTGGAAGGCCAAGGCCGGCGATCCGTGCGATGCGGCCTATGCGCCGATCGGCAATATCGTTGGTAACCGCAGCGCCTACGTCGCTGATGCCAACCTCAACCTGCTGCCGGTAGGTGTGGCGGGCGAACTGTACCTGGGTGGCCTGGGTGTGGCCCGGGGTTACCTGGATCGGCCGAGCCTGACGGCCGAGCGTTTTATTCCCGACCCTTACAGCACCAGTGGTGCACGCTTGTATCGCAGCGGCGACCTGACCCGCTACCGCACCGACGGTCTGGTGGAATACGTCGGCCGCGTCGACCATCAAGTGAAGGTGCGCGGCTTTCGTATCGAGCTGGGTGAAATCGAGGCACGGCTGCTGGAGCAGGATCCGGTGCTGGAAGTGGCGGTGATCGCCCAGCCAGGCCCGAGCGGCCAGCAGTTGGTGGGTTATATCGTGCCGGTGGACGCCGACGTGGCGCACAGCGCCGAACGCCAGGCGCAACTGCGAGAAAGCATCAAGGCCCGCCTGCGGGAAAACCTGCCGGACTACATGGTGCCGACCTACCTGCTGTTCCTCGAAGCGCTGCCGCTGACGCCGAACGGCAAGCTGGACCGCAAGTCGTTGCCCAAGGTCGATGCGCAGCTGATGCAGCAGACCTATGTCGCACCGCAAAACGAGCTGGAACGACAGATCGCCGCAATCTGGGCCGATGTGCTGAAGCTGGAACAGGTCGGCGTGACCGACAACTTCTTCGAACTGGGCGGCGATTCGATCATCTCGATCCAGGTGGTCAGCCGCGCCCGTCAGGCTGGTATCCGCTTTACCCCGAAAGACCTGTTCCAGCACCAGACGGTGCAAGGACTGGCCACAGTGGCGGAGCAGGGCGAAGGCGGGTTGCAGATCGACCAGGGCCCGGTGCGCGGGACCACGGCACTGCTGCCGATCCAGCAGTGGTTCTTCGACACCCCGGTGCCGGAACGTCATCACTGGAACCAATCGGTGCTGCTCAAACCGCTGAAGCCCCTGGGTGCCAAGGCGCTGGAGCAAGCCTTGCACGCCTTGCTCGAACATCACGACGGCCTGCGCCTGAACTTCGTCGAAGGGGCTGCCGGATGGGTCGCGACTTATGCGCCGTCGGCGCCGGTAACTTCGGCACCCTTGGTGGCGTTGCAGGCCGATGCAGTGCTATGGCTGGCCGACAACGCGACTCAAGATTCGCTGCAAGCGCTGTGCAACCAGGCGCAACGCAGCCTGGACCTGCGGGACGGCCCGCTGCTGCGCGCCGTGCTCTTGACCTTGGAGGACGGCAGCCAGCGCCTGTTCCTGGCGATCCATCACCTGGTGGTGGATGGCGTGTCCTGGCGGGTGCTGCTGGAAGACCTGCATCAGGCCCTGGTACAACAAGCGGCCGGGCAAACCATCAAGCTGCCGGCCAAGACCAGCTCGACCCAGGCCTGGGCCGGGCAGTTGCAGGCCTATGCCAACAGCACGGCGTTGCAGCAGGAGCTGGGTTACTGGCAGGCGCAGCTGCAGGACGTCGAGTCGGGCCTGCCCTGCGACCGGGTAACGGACCGGGTCGCGATCAAGGATGCCCTGAGCGTCAGCACCGAGCTGGACCAGGCCTATACCCAGCGCCTGTTGCAGGACGCCCCGGCGGCCTACCGCACCCAGATCAACGATCTGCTGCTGACTGCGCTGGCCCGGGTCATCACCCGCTGGACCGGTGACGCCAACGCCCTGGTGCAACTGGAAGGCCATGGCCGTGAAGAGCTGTTCGACAGCATCGACCTGAGCCGCACTGTGGGCTGGTTCACCAGTGTGTTCCCGGTCAAGCTCACGCCGCAGGCGGCCCTGGCCGACTCGATCAAGCAGATCAAGGAGCAACTGCGCGCAGTGCCGAACAAGGGCATCGGCTTCGGCGCCCTGCGTTACCTGGGGGATGCCCATGCCCAGGCAACCCTGGCGGCCCTGGCCGTACCGCGCATCACCTTCAACTACCTGGGCCAGTTCGACGGCAGCTTCGACGAGCCGGATGCCTGGTTCGCCCCGTGCGCCGAAGCCAAGGGCGCAGACCAGAGTGCCGAGGCCCCGCTGGGTAACTGGCTGAGCATCAATGGCCAGGTCTATGGCGGTCAGTTGAAGCTGGGCTGGACCTTCAGCCAGATGATGTTCGACCGCTCGACCATCCAGCGCCTGGCGGATGACTACGCCGAGGAACTCAAGGCGCTGATCGAGCATTGCAGCCAGCCGGAGCATCGTGGCGTCACCCCGTCGGACTTCCCGCTGGCCGGCCTGAGCCAGCAGCAACTGGATCGCCTGCCGCTGTCCCTGGCCCAGGTCGAGGACCTCTACCCACTGTCGCCGATGCAGCAAGGCATGCTGTTCCATACCCTGTACGAGCAACAGGGCGGCGACTACATCAACCAGCTGCGGGTGGATGTGGACGGGCTCGATCCCGAGCGCTTCCGCCAGGCCTGGCAAGCGGCCATCGACCGTCACGATATCCTGCGCACCGGTTTCCTCTGGCAGGGCGAGTTGCCGGCGCCGATCCAGGTGGTGCACAAGCGCATGGCCCTGGATTTTGTCGAGCATGACTGGCGTGGCCAGCCTCGACAGCAAGAGGCTCTGGATACTCTGGCCGATGCCGAGCGCCAGCGCGGTTTCGACCTGGCGGCGGCGCCCTTGCTGCGCCTGACCCTGGTGCGTCTCGACGACCAGCGTTATCACCTGATCTACACCAACCATCACATCCTGATGGATGGCTGGAGCAACTCGCGGCTGCTGGGGGAAGTCCTGCAAGGTTACTCGGGGCAATCGGCGGGGGCTGCGCCTGGCCGCTATCGCGACTACATCGCCTGGCTGCAACGCCAGGACGCCCAGGTCGGCGAGGCCTTCTGGAAACAGCAACTGGCGGCCCTGGACGAGCCGACCCGCCTGGCCCAGGCCATCAGCCGCAGCGGGCAGGACGCCGCGGACCAAGGCTACGGGGCTTACCAGCAGCAGTTGGACGGGCAACAGACCCAGCGCTTGAGCGAGTTCGCCCGCCAGCAGAAGGTCACGGTCAACACCCTGGTGCAGGCTGCCTGGCTGCTGTTGCTGCAACGCTATACCGGGCAGGACACCGTGGTGTTCGGCGCCACGGTGTCCGGGCGTCCCGCGGAACTTAAAGGCGTGGAGCAGCAGATCGGCCTGTTTATCAACACCCTGCCGGTGGTGGCTTCGCCGCGTCCGGACATGGTGGCCAGCGACTGGTTGCAGGTGGTGCAGGAACGCAACCTGGCCCTGCGCGACTTCGAACACACACCGTTGTACGAAGTACAGCGCTGGGCCGGCCTGGGGGGCGAAGCCCTGTTCGACAACATCCTGGTGTTCGAGAACTACCCGGTGTCCGAAGCGCTGGCACAAGGCGCCCCGGCGCAATTGAGCTTCGGCACGGCGGCCAACCACGAGCAGACCAACTACCCCTTGACCCTGTCGGTCTACCTGGGACAGACCCTGTCCTTCGACTACAGCTATGCCCGGGAGCATTTTGCCCAGGCGAACATCCAGCAACTGGCCGGCTACCTGGAGCAGCTGCTCATGGGCATGCTGGCGAGCCCGCAGGGCAGCCTCGGCGAGCTGTCGTTGCTCGGCGCCACCGAGCGCCGGCTGATCGACGAGCAGCGCAGCCGGACCCCGGCGCGGGACCTAGCGCCACAGTGCGTCCAGCAGTTGATCGAGGCCCAGGCCCAGCGCACCCCGGATGCCGTGGCGCTGCTGTGCGGCGACCAGCAACTGAGCTACGGCCAGCTCAACCAGCGGGCCAACCAACTGGCCCACAAGCTGATCGAGCAGGGCATAGGTCCGGATGTACGGGTCGGCATCGCCGTGGAGCGCGGGCTGGACATGATTGTCGGCCTGCTGGCGGTGCTCAAGGCCGGTGGCGCCTACGTGCCGCTGGACCCGGAATACCCTCAGGACCGCCTGCATTACATGATGCAGGACAGCGGCATCCGGTTGCTGTTGACCCAGGCGCCACTGCTGCAACGCTTGCAGGATGGCGTAGCGGTGCCGCACCTGTGCCTGGATCAGGGCCAGGAATGGCTGGCTGGCGATGACCGGGGCAATCCGGCTCAACGCAGCAATCCGGAGAACCTGGCGTACGTGATGTACACCTCCGGCTCCACCGGCCGGCCCAAAGGCGTGGATATCAGCCACGCTGCCTTGAGCCAGCACGCCCAGGTTTCCCGGGATTATTTCAAGATGACCGCCGAGGACCGCGGGCTGCAGTTCTCCACCTTCAACTTCGACGCCTTCGTCGAGCAGTTGTACCCGGCGCTGATCTGCGGTGCCTCGGTGGTGATCCGTGGCAAGGCGCTGTGGGACAGCGAGACCTTCTACCGCGAACTGATCGGGCAGGGCATCAGCATCGTCGACCTGAGCACCGCCTACTGGTTCATGCTCGGCAAGGATTACGCCAGCCGCGAACCCCGTGACTTCGGGCGCCTGCGCCAGCTCAACCTGGGCGGCGAAGCCATGGCGGCCGAAGGTGTGGCCGCCTGGAAAAAGGCCGGGTTGACGGACGCTTGCCTGCTCAATACCTACGGGCCCACCGAGGCCACGGTGAGTGTCACCGCCCATGACTGCAGCGGCTACCTGCAAGACGGCGCAACCCTGCCGAGCCAGATCCCCCTGGGCAAGGGCCTGCCGGGCCGTGCCATCTACCTGCTGGACAACAGCGGCAACCTGACCCTCAAGGGCGCCACGGGCGAGCTGATGATCGGCGGCGAGCTGCTGGCCCGGGGTTACCACGATCGCCCAGGCCTGACGGCGGAGCGTTTCATTCCCGATCCGTTCAGCCAGGACGGCGGGCGCCTGTACCGCTCCGGCGACCTGGCGCGCTACGACGCCGAGGGCGTGATCGACTACGCCGGGCGTATCGACCACCAGGTGAAGATCCGTGGGTTCCGTATCGAGATGGGCGAGATCGAAGCCCGGTTGCTGGAACAGCCCCAGGTGCGCGAAGCCGTGGTGCTGGCCCAGGAGGGGGCGGGTGGTCCGCAGTTGGTGGCTTATCTGGTCGCCGCCGAGGGCGTCGCCGCGCAGAGCCAGGACGAGCAGGCCCGGTTGCGGGACGAGTTGAAAGCGGCGCTCAAGGCGGTGCTGCCGGACTACATGCTGCCGGCGCACCTGCTGTTCCTCGAAGCGCTGCCGCTGAGCCCCAACGGCAAGCTGGACCGCAAGGCCCTGCCCAAGGCCGACGCCAGCCTGCTGCAGCAGGCCTATGTCGCGCCGCAGAGCGAGCTGGAACAACAGGTCGCGGCGATCTGGGCCGAGGTGCTCGAAGTCGAGCAAGTGGGCATGAACGATAACTTCTTTGAATCAGGTGGGCATTCCTTGTTGGTAACCGCGATGGTCTCTCGAGTCCAGCTCAAGCTTGGGCGTCAAGTCAGTGTGCAGATGGCGTTCGAATTTCCAACCCTGGGGCTGTTCGTCAGCCAGTTGCAGCAGGCCCCGGGCCAGGCACAGGGCGCCGACCTGAGCGCGCTGGAGCTGTTGCTCGACGAAATGGAGGCCGTGTAATGGATAACGCCACCGCGTTGAAGATTGTCAAAGGCTTCATCCTGCTGCCGCTGGAGAAGCGCAAGGTCTACCTGCAGAAGATGCTGGAGCAGGGCATTTCCCCGGCCAACCTGCCGATTCCGCAGGTGCGCCTGAGCCAGGAGCGCCTGCCGCTTTCCTATGCCCAGCAACGCCAGTGGTTTCTCTGGCAGCTGGCGCCGGACAGCGCGGCCTATCACATTCCCAAGGCCCTGCGCCTGCGTGGCCGGCTGGACGTGGAGGCCTTGCAGCGCAGCTTCGACACCCTGATTGCCCGCCATGAAAGCCTGCGCACGCATTTCGTCGAGGATGCCGACGCGGCGCTGCAAGTGGTGCTGCCCGAGGTTCGCCTGGAAATCGCCCGCCAGAGGCTGGCGGCCGATGAACGCGAGATCGACACGGCGGTGCAGGGTTTCGTGCAGGCCCAGACTCGGCAGCTGTTCGATCTGCTGCAAGGGCCCTTGCTCCGGGTCGGCCTGTTGCAGCTGGCCGAGGACGACCATGTGCTGGTCCTGACCCAGCACCACATCGTTTCCGATGGCTGGTCGATGCAGGTCATGGTGGATGAGCTGATGGCCCTCTATATCGGCTACAGCCAGGGGCAACAGCCCCAGCTGCCGCCGTTGCCGATCCACTACGCCGACTACGCCATCTGGCAGCGCAACTGGATGGAAGCCGGTGAGAAGGAGCGGCAACTGGCCTACTGGACTGCGCAGTTGGGGGGTGAGCAGCCCCTGCTGGAACTGCCGCTGGACCGTCCGCGTCCGGCCGTCCAGAGTCATCGCGGCGCGCGCCTGGAGCTGACCCTGGAGCAGCCCTTGAGTGAAGCCCTGGCCAGCCTGGCGCAGCGCGAAGGGGTGACCCTGTTCATGCTGTTGCTGGCCTCGTTCCAGACCTTGCTGCACCGCTACAGCGGCCAGGCCGATATCCGCGTCGGCGTGCCCATCGCCAACCGCAACCGGGTCGAGACCGAACGGCTGATCGGCTTCTTCGTCAACACCCAGGTGCTCAAGGCCGAGATCGACGGGCAGATGTCCGTAAGCCAGCTGTTGCAGCAGGTGCGGCAGACCGCCCTGGCGGCCCAGGCCCATCAGGACCTGCCTTTCGAGCAACTGGTGGAGGCGCTGCAACCGGAGCGCAGCCTGAGCCACAACCCGCTGTTCCAGGTGATGTTCAACCATCAGGTCGAGGCCTCGGCTCCAGCGGGTGCCTTCAGCCTGCCGGGCCTGAGCATCGAAGCCCTGGACTCGGCAGGGCAGTCGGCGCAGTTCGACCTGACCCTGGACACCGTCGAGACCCATGGCCGGATCGCCGCCTCGCTGATCTATGCGACCGATGTATTCGATGCCGCGACCATCGAGCAGATGGCCGGCCACTGGCGCCAGTTGCTGCAGGGCATGGTCCGCCAGCCCGAGCAGCGCATTGGCCAGCTGCCCATGCTCGACGCCGCGGAACAGGCGCAGATCATGGCCCAGTGGAATCCGCAGTCGCAGGCATTCCCCTCGACGGCTTGCGTGCACCAGTTGATCGAGGCGCAGGCGGCGAAGGCGCCCGAGGCCATCGCCCTGACGTTCCAGGGGCAGCACCTGGACTACCGGCAGCTCAATGAACGGGCCAACCGCCTGGCGCACAAACTCATCGAACAGGGCGTGGGGCCCAATGTGCTGGTGGGCCTGGCGGCGGAGCGTGGCCTGGAGATGCTGATCGGCCTGCTGGCGATCCTCAAGGCCGGCGGTGCCTATGTGCCGCTGGACCCGGCCTATCCCCAGGACCGCCTGCAACACATGATGCAGGACAGCGGCATCAGGCTGTTGCTGACCCAGGAACATCTGCGCCAGGGGCTGCCGGAATTCGCCGGCACCACCCTGTTGCTCGAGCAGCCGCTGGACACCTACGGAGTACACAACCCCGAGGTCGGGGTGACCCCGCAGGACCTGGCCTATGTGATCTACACCTCGGGTTCCACCGGCAAGCCCAAGGGCACCTTGCAGCCCCATCACAATGTGTTGCGGCTGTTCGCGGCGACCGCGGACTGGTTCCGCTTCGGCCCAGAGGATGTCTGGAGCCTGTTCCATTCCTATGCCTTCGACTTCTCCGTGTGGGAGATCTTTGGCGCCCTGATGCATGGCGGGCGCCTGTTGATCGTGCCCCAGGAGGTGGCGCGCTCGGCCCAGGACTTCTACCCGCTGCTCTGCGCCGAAGGGGTCACGGTGCTCAACCAGACGCCGTCGGCCTTCCGCCAGCTGATGCATGTGGCCTGCGCCGCCGAGCAGGGGCATGCACTGCGCTACATCGTGTTCGGCGGCGAGGCCCTGGAGGTCAATACCCTGCAACCCTGGTTCCAGCGTTTCGGCGACCGCCAGCCGCAGTTGGTGAACATGTACGGCATCACCGAGACCACGGTGCACGTCACCTACCGCCCGCTGTCCCAGGCGGACTTGACGCTGGCGGGGGCCAGCCCGATCGGCGAGCTGATCCCCGACATGTCCTGGTACCTGCTGGACGGCAACCTGCAACCGGTGCCCAAGGGCTGCATCGGTGAGCTGTATGTCGGGCGCGCCGGGCTGGCCTGGGGCTACCTGAACCGCGGCGACCTGAGCGCCGCGCGGTTCGTCCCGGACCCCTTCGGTGAGGCGGGCGCACGCCTGTACCGTACCGGCGACCTGGCGCGTTACCAGGCCGATGGTTCGATCGGCTACATCGGCCGCATCGACCATCAGGTGAAGATCCGCGGTTTCCGCATCGAGCTGGGCGAGATCGAGGCACGCCTGCTGGAACTGCCGGCGGTGCGCGAGGCGGTGGTCCTGGCCCAGGAAGGGCCGGACGGTCCGCAGCTGGTGGCCTATGTGGTGCCGGCCGGCCTGGACTGGAACGACCCGGCCCTGGCCGACGCGCAACTGACCCTGCGCGAACACCTCAAGACCGGGTTGCGCGAGCACCTGCCGGCGTACATGGTGCCGGCCCACGTGCTGTTCCTGCCGGCCTTGCCCCTGACGGCCAACGGCAAGCTCAATCGCAGCGCCTTGCCCGCCGTCGACAGCGGCTTGCTGCAGCGCGCCCATGTGGCCCCGCGCACTGAGCTTGAGGCGCAGGTGGCCGGGATCTGGGCCCAGGTGCTGAAGCTGGAGCAGGTCGGCCTGAGCGACAACTTCTTCGAACTGGGCGGCCACTCGCTGCTCGCCACCCAGGTGATGTCGCGGCTGCGCCAGGACCTGGGCATCGAGGCGCCGCTCAAGCGGCTCTTCGAGGGCGAGTCGCTGGAAGACTTCGTGCGTCTGCTGGGACCTGAAACCTCGGCAGCGCTTGAGGCCATTCCCCCGGTGGATCGCCAGCAGCCCCTGGCGGTCTCCTATGCCCAGGAGCGCCAGTGGTTCCTCTGGCAGCTGGACGCCGACAGCAGCGCCTACCACATCCCCATGGCCTTGCGCCTGCGCGGCGCCCTGGATGACGTGGCGCTGCAGAGCAGCTTCGATGCCCTGATCGCTCGCCATGAAACCCTGCGCACGCGCTTTGTCGAGGGGCCCCAGGGCCTGACCCAGGTGATCGAGGCCCAGGCCCGCTTGCGGATCGAGCGACAGGACCTGTCCCTGCTGGTGCAAGCCGGCAACGCCGAGCCATTGCTCAAGCAGGTGCTCGAGACCCAGGTGCGCCAGGCCTTCGACCTGCGCCAGGGGCCTTTGCTGCGGGCCACCCTGGTGCGCCTGGCGGCGGACGAGCATGTGCTGGTGCTGGTGCAGCACCATATCGTCTCCGATGGCTGGTCGATGCAACTGATGGTGGAGGAACTGATCCAGCTGTATGGCGCCCATGCCCAGGGGCAGCCGGCCGAGTTGCCGGCGCTGGCGGTGCAGTACGCGGACTACGCGGCCTGGCAGCGGCAATGGATGGACGCCGGCGAGCGTGAACGTCAATTGGGCTACTGGCTGCAGCAACTGGAAGGCGGCACCCAGGTGCTGGACTTGCCACTGGACCATCCGCGTCCGTTGCAGCAAAGCCACCGTGGCGCGCGCCTGGGCATCAGCCTGGACGGAGCGCTGCCGGGCGCCTTGAAACAACTGGCGCAGCGCGAAGGGGTGACCCTGTTCATGCTGTTGCTGGCCTCGTTCCAGGTGCTGCTGCACCGCTACAGCGGCCAGGCCGATATCCGCGTTGGCGTGCCCACCGCCAACCGCAACCGGGTCGAGACCGAGCGCCTGATCGGCTTCTTCGTCAACACCCAGGTGCTCAAGGCCGAGGTCGACGGGCAATCGAGCTTCAGCGACTTCCTCGCCCAGGTCAAAGGCCGTGCCCTGGAAGCCCAGGAGCATCAGGACCTGCCTTTCGAACAGTTGGTGGAGGCCCTGAACCCGGAGCGCAGCCTGAGCTACAGCCCGCTGTTCCAGGTGCTGTTCAACCATCAGGCCGCCGCCCGTCAGGGCGCCCGGGGCCTGGAGGTTCCCGGCTTGCAGGTGGAGATGCTCAGCGGCGAGGAGAGCAGTACCCAGTTCGACCTGAGCCTGGACACCTTCGAGTCCGAGGATGGCCTCTGGGCGTCCATGACCTACGCCACCGACCTGTTCGAACCCTCGACCATCGAACGCCTGGCCCATTCCTGGGTGCAGTTGCTCCAGGGCATTGTCCAGCAACCCCAGCAGCGCCTGGGGGACTTGCCACTGTTGGCGGCCTCCGAGCAGAACAAGCTGCTGCACGAGTGGGCCCCGGCGTCGGTCGAGCTCCCGAGCGAGCACTGTGTGCATCAATTGGTCGAGGCCCAGGCGCGGAAAACCCCTGAAGCCGAAGCCCTGTTGTTTGCCGGACAACGCCTGGACTACCAGACACTCAATGCCCGGGCCAACCGCCTGGCGCACAAGCTGATCGAACTTGGGGTAGGGCCTGAGGTTCGCGTTGGCGTGGCCTTGCAGCGCACTCCGGAAATGGTCGTGGCCCTGCTGGCGGTGCTCAAGGCCGGTGGCGCCTATGTGCCGCTGGACCCGGATTATCCACAGGATCGCCTGGCCCATATGCTGCGCGACAGCCAGGCACAGATCCTCCTGACCGAGCGCGCATTGCTGTCGCTGCTGCCGGCTGTTGAGTCCCTGAAAACCCTGCAACTGGATGCCCAGCCGGGCTGGCTGGACGGCTATTCGCCGGACAACCCGGTGCCGCGAGCGACCGCGGACAACCTGGCCTATGTGATCTACACCTCGGGCTCCACGGGCCTGCCCAAGGGCGTGGCGATTGCCCATCGCAACGTGCTAGCGCTGATCGACTGGTCGAGCCGGGTGTATTCGGCCGATGACCTGCAAGGGGTGCTGGCCTCGACCTCGATCTGCTTCGACCTGTCGGTGTGGGAGCTGTTCGTCACCCTGTCCTGCGGCGGTTCTATCGTCCTGGCGCGCAACGCCCTGGAACTGCCGGAGCTGGCGGATCGTGATCGGGTGCGGCTGATCAACACCGTGCCGTCGGCGATTGCCGCCTTGCAACGCAGCGGGCAGATTCCGCCCGGCGTGCGGATCATCAACCTGGCGGGCGAGCCGCTGAAACAGGCGCTGGTGGATACCCTGTACCAGCAGCCGGGACTGGTGCATGTCTACGACCTGTATGGCCCGTCGGAAGACACCACCTATTCCACCTACACCCGCCGTGAAGCGGGTGGCCAGGCCAATATCGGCCGGGCGATCAGCAATACCCAGAGCTATATCTTGAGCCCGGATCTGCAGCCGGTGCCGGTGGGCAGCGCCGGCGAGTTGTACCTGGCCGGTGCCGGGGTGACCCGCGGTTACCTGGCGCGTCCGGGGCTGACCGCCGAGAAGTTCGTGCCCAATCCGTTCTCCAGCGACGGTGGCCGGGTGTATCGCACTGGTGACTTGACCCGCTACCGCGCCGACGGGGTGATCGAGTACATCGGCCGCATCGACCATCAGGTGAAGGTCCGCGGCTTCCGTATCGAGCTGG
Organism: Pseudomonas sp. GW460-12-10-14-TSB1; assembly: GCF_017349775.1. Lineage (NCBI taxonomy): Bacteria > Pseudomonadati > Pseudomonadota > Gammaproteobacteria > Pseudomonadales > Pseudomonadaceae > Pseudomonas > Pseudomonas sp. GW460-12-10-14-TSB1. The sequence continues at coordinate 10,773 of NZ_JACNAC010000026.1, read as the reverse complement.
GTGAAATCGAAGCGCGGCTGGTGCAGCAGGCCGCGGTGCGCGAGGCCTTTGTCCTGGCCCAGGATGGCGACAACGGCCAGCAACTGGTGGCCTATATCGTGCCGAGCGATGCCGAGGCGGCCGTTGCCGGTGACGCGCAAGTGGCCTTGCGCGAAAGCATCAAGACGGCCCTGAAAGAACATCTGCCGGACTATATGGTGCCGGCGTACCTGCTGTTCCTCGAGGCGCTGCCGCTGACGCCGAACGGCAAGCTCGACCGCAAGGCCCTGCCCAAGGTCGACGCGCAGCAGATGCAGCAGGTCTATGTGGCGCCGCAAAGTGAGCTGGAGCAACAAATCGCGGCGATCTGGGCCGATGTGCTGAAGCTGGAGCAGGTCGGCATGACCGACAACTTCTTCGAACTGGGCGGCGACTCGATCATCTCGATCCAGGTGGTCAGCCGCGCTCGCCAGGCCGGCATCCGCTTTACCCCCAGGGACCTGTTCCAGTACCAGACGGTGCAAGGTCTGGCGGCGGTGGCCGAGCAGGGCGAGGGCGGGTTGCAGATCGACCAGGGCCCGGTGCGTGGCGCGACCGCGCTGTTGCCGGTGCAGCAGTGGTTCTTCGACTCGCCCATGAGCGAGCGCCATCATTGGAACCAGTCGGTACTGCTCAAGCCGGCCCAGGCGTTGCGCGCCGAGGTGGTGGAGAACGCTTTGCAGGCGCTGTGGGTGCAGCATGATGCCCTGCGCTTGCAATTCAGCCAGCAGGCCGATGGCTGGTCGGCGCGGTTCACCGATACCGGCCAGCGGCCAAGCCTGCTCTGGCAGGTCAGGGTGGACAGCGCGCACGCCATGGAGCAACGGGCGATCGAGGCCCAGCGCAGCTTGAACCTGGAGCAAGGGCCGCTGTTGCGGGCCGTGCTGTTCAGCCTGGCGGACGGCAGCCAGCGCCTGTTGCTGGTGATCCACCACCTGGTGGTGGATGGCGTGTCCTGGCGGATCCTGCTGGAGGACCTGCAACTGGCCCACGCGCAACTGAGCGCCGGCCAGCCCCTGGCATTGCCGGCCAAGACCAGTTCGACCCAGGCCTGGGCCGAGCACATGCAGGCCTATGCCCAAGGCGCGGCGCTGCAACAGGAGCTGGGCTACTGGCAGGCCCAGTTGCAAGGCGTCGAATCGAGCCTGCCGGTGGATCACCCGGTGACGCCGTTGCAGAACCAGCACGCCAGCAGCCTGAGTTCGCGCCTGGACAAGGCCCATACCCAGCGCTTGTTGCAGGACGCTCCGGCGGCCTACCGGACCCAGATCAACGACCTGCTGCTCACCGCCCTGGCCCGGGTCATCACCCGCTGGACCGGCGAGGCCAGTGCCCTGGTACAACTGGAAGGCCATGGTCGCGAAGACCTGTTCGATAACCTCGACCTGACCCGCACAATGGGTTGGTTCACCAGCATGTTCCCGGTGAAGCTGACGCCCCGGGCGGCCCTGGCCGACTCCATCAAGCAGATCAAGGAACAGCTGCGCGCGGTGCCGAACAAGGGCATCGGCTTTGGCGCCCTGCGTTACCTGGGGGATGCCCAGGCACAGCAAACCCTTGCAGCGCTGGCGGTACCGCGCATCACCTTCAACTACCTGGGCCAGTTCGACGGCAGCTTCGACGAGCAGGATTCCCTGTTCAAGCCGACCGGTGAAGCCAAGGGCGACGACCAGAGCCCGCTGGCCCCGCTGAGCAACTGGCTGAGCCTGGATGGCCAGGTCTATGGCGGCGAGCTGAGCCTGAGCTGGACCTTCAGCACACAGATGTTCGACGCCGCGACCATCCAGCGCCTGGCGGATGACTATGCCGCGGAACTCAAGGCCCTGGTGGCGCATTGCTGCGAGCCGGGCCAGGGCGGCGCGACGCCTTCGGATTTCCCGCTGGCCGGCCTGGACCAGCAGCAGCTGGACCGCCTGCCGGTGGCGCTGGCCGAGGTCGAAGACCTCTACCCACTGTCGCCGATGCAGCAGGGCATGCTGTTCCACACCCTGTATGAACAGGCCGCGGGCGACTACATCAACCAGCTGCGAGTGGACGTGGACGGGCTCGATCCGCTGCGTTTCCAGCAGGCCTGGCAGGCGGCCATCGATCGGCACGATATCCTGCGCACCGGTTTTATCTGGCAGGGCGAGGTGTCGACCCCGCTGCAGGTGGTGCACAAGCACATCGCCCTGGATTGCAGCGAGCATGACTGGCGTGGCCAGCCGCAGCAGCAGGAAGCCCTGGACAGCCTGGCCGCCGCCGAGCGCCAGCGTGGCTTCGAGCTGGATGCGGTGCCGTTGTTGCGCCTGACCCTGGTGCGTATCGACGACCAGCGGCATCACCTGATCTACACCAACCATCACATCCTGATGGACGGCTGGAGCAACTCGCAGTTGCTCGGCGAAGTGCTGCAGCGTTATGCCGGCCAGTTGCCGAACCATGCCCCCGGCCGCTACCGGGATTACATCGGTTGGCTGCAACGCCAGGATGCCCAGGCCTGCGAGAACTTCTGGAAAGAACAATTGCAGGCGCTGGACGAACCGACCCGCCTGACCCAGGCCCTGTCCCGGGTCGCGGAGATTCCAGCCGGCGCCGGCCATGGCAAGCATCAGCGTGAGCTGGACCTGGCGCAGACCGCGCGTCTGGGCGAGTTCGCCCGCCAGCAGAAAGTCACGGTCAATACCCTGGTGCAAGCGGCCTGGCTGCTGTTGCTACAGCGCTGCACCGGCCAGGAAAGCGTGGTGTTCGGCGCCACGGTGGCGGGGCGTCCGGCGGAGCTCAAGGGCATCGAGCAGCAAGTGGGCCTGTTCATCAACACCTTGCCGGTGGTGGCCACGCCACGTCCGGACATGACGGTGAGCCAATGGCTGCAGGCGGTGCAGAGCCGCAACCTGGCGCTGCGCGACTATGAATACACGCCGCTGTACGAAGTGCAGCGTTGGGCCGGGCTGGGTGGCGATGCGCTGTTCGACAACATCCTGGTGTTCGAGAACTATCCGGTGTCCGAGGCCCTGGAAAAAGGCGCGCCGGCACAGCTGCAGTTCGGCGCGGTGGGCAACCACGAGCAGACCAACTACCCGCTGACGGTCGCGGTCAATCTGGGCCAGAGCCTGTCGTTCGAATTCATCTACGCCCGCGAGTCGTTCTCCGAGGCTTCGATGCTGCAGTTGGGCGGGCACTTGCAGAGCCTGTTGCTGAGCCTGATGGCGCATCCGCAGACGGGCCTGGGCGAACTGCCGTTGTTGACCCTGGAAGAGCAGGGGCGGATTCGCCAGGACTGGGATCACACCCAGGTGGTCTATCCGACCCACCGCTTTGTCCACCAACTATTCGCCGACCAGGCGGCCAAGGCGCCGGAGGCACCGGCGGTGTTCTTCGCCGAACAGCGCCTGAGCTATCGCGAGCTGGACATCCAGGCCAACCAGCTGGCGCACAAGCTGATCGAGCTGGGAGTGGGCCCGGAAGTCCGGGTGGCCATCGCCATGCCGCGTTGCGCGGAAATCATGGTGGCCTTCCTCGCTGTGCTCAAGGCGGGCGGGGTCTATGTACCGCTGGATATCGAATATCCCCAGGACCGCCTGCGCTACATGATGCAGGACAGTGGTGCCTGGCTGCTGCTGACCCAGAGCCACCTGCTGGATCGCCTGCCTATTCCGGACGGTTTGCCGACCCTCAGCGTCGAAGGCGCGGCCGACTTTGCGGCTTACCCGATGACCAGCCCGGAGGTGACCCTGGCCGAGGAAAACCTCGCCTACGTGATCTACACCTCCGGCTCCACCGGCCTGCCCAAGGGCGTGGCGGTGTCCCATGGCCCGCTGGCCATGCACAGCCTGGCCACCGGCGAGCGCTATGAAATGAGCCCGGCGGATTGTGAACTGCACTTCATGTCCTTCGCCTTCGACGGCTCCCACGAAGGCTGGATGCACCCGCTGATCTATGGCGCCAGCGTATTGATCCGCGATGACAGCCTGTGGTCGCCGGAGTTTACCTACGAGCAGATGCACCGCTACGGCGTCACCGTGGGCGTGTTCCCACCGGTGTACCTGCAACAACTGGCGGTGCACGCCGAACGCGACGGCAACCCACCAGCGGTGCGGGTGTATTGCTTCGGCGGTGACGCGGTGCCGCAGGCCAGTTATGACTTGGCCTGGCGCGTGCTGCGTCCGAAGTACATTTTCAACGGCTACGGCCCGACTGAAACCGTGGTCACCCCGCTGATCTGGAAGGCCAAGGCTGGCGATCCGTGCGATGCGGCTTATGCGCCGATCGGCAATATCGTCGGTAATCGCAGCGCCTACGTCGCCGATGCCAACCTCAACCTGCTGCCGGTAGGCGTGGCGGGCGAGCTGTACCTGGGCGGCCTCGGCGTGGCCCGGGGCTACCTGGATCGGCCGGGGCTGACGGCCGAACGTTTTATCCCCGACCCTTACAGCACCAGTGGTGCGCGCTTGTACCGCAGTGGTGACCTGACCCGCTACCGCACCGACGGGCTGGTGGAGTACGTCGGCCGCGTCGACCATCAAGTCAAGGTGCGCGGCTTCCGTATCGAGCTGGGTGAAATCGAGGCGCGGTTGCTGGAGCAGGAGCCGGTACTGGAAGTGGCGGTGATTGCCCAGCCAGGCCCGAGCGGCCAGCAGCTGGTGGGCTACATCGTGCCGGTGGACGCGCAGGTTACTTCGAGCAATGAACATCAGGCGCAACTGCGGGAAAGCATCAAGGCCCGCCTGCGGGAAAACCTGCCGGACTACATGGTGCCGACCTACCTGCTGTTCCTCGAAGCGCTGCCGCTGACACCCAACGGCAAGCTGGACCGCAAGTCGTTGCCGAAGGTCGATGCGCAGTTGATGCAGCAGACCTATGTCGCGCCGCAGAACCCACTGGAACAGCAGATCGCCACAATCTGGGCCGATGTGCTGAAGCTGGAGCAGGTCGGTGTGACCGATAACTTCTTCGAGCTGGGCGGCGACTCGATCATCTCGATCCAGGTGGTCAGCCGCGCGCGTCAGGCCGGTATCCGCTTTACCCCGAAAGACCTGTTCCAGCACCAGACGGTGCAAGGACTGGCCACGGTGGCGGAGCAGGGCGAGGGCGGGTTGCAGATCGACCAGGGCCCGGTGCGCGGGACCACGGAACTGTTGCCGATCCAGCAATGGTTCTTCGACACCCCGGTGCCGGAGCGCCATCACTGGAACCAGTCGGTGCTGCTCAAGCCGGCCCAGCCGCTGCAAGCGGATGTCCTGGAAACGGCCTTGCAGGCGCTGAGGGTGCAGCATGACGCCCTGCGCCTGCGTTTTGTCGAGGGCGAGGGGGGCTGGAGCGCAGCGTTTTCCGAGTTCGACGAGCAGGCGCAACTGCTGTGGCAGGCCAGCGTGGCCAACGATCAGGAGTTGCAGCAATTCAGTGAACGCGCCCAGCGCAGCCTGAACTTGCAGGACGGTCCGCTGCTGCGTGGCGTGCTCTTTACCCTGGCTGACCAGAGTCAGCGTTTGTTGCTGATCTTCCATCACCTGGTGGTGGACGGGGTGTCCTGGCGGATCCTCCTGGAAGACCTGCAGGCGTTGCTGGGCAACCGGCCGCTGCCGGCCAAGTCCAGTTCGACCCAGGCCTGGGCCGGGCAGTTGCAGGCGTATGCCCGCAGCACAGCCCTGCAACAGGAACTGGCTTACTGGCAGGCGCAGCTGCAAGGCGTCGACTCGAGCCTGCCCTGGGATCACGCGAGCGACGGGCTGCAGAACCAGCACGCGTGCAGCGTCGATACCCGACTGAGCAAGAGCGATACCCAGCGCCTGCTGCAGGATGCCCCGGCGGCCTACCGCACGCAGATCAACGATCTGCTGCTGACCGCCCTGGCCCGGGTCATCACCCGCTGGACCGGTAGCGACAGCGCCCTGGTGCAACTGGAAGGCCATGGCCGTGAGGAGTTGTTCGACAGCATCGACTTGAGCCGCACGGTGGGTTGGTTCACCAGCGTATTCCCGGTCAAGCTGACGCCGCAGGCGGCCCTGGCCGATTCGATCAAGCAGATCAAGGAACAACTGCGCGCAGTGCCGAACAAGGGCATAGGTTTTGGCGCCCTGCGTTACCTGGGTGACGAGGCTGCCCGGCAGACCTTGGCGGCGCTGGCCGTACCGCGCATCACCTTCAACTACCTGGGCCAGTTCGATGCCAGTTTCGATGAAGAGCAGGCGCTGTTCACCCCGGCCCGTGAAGCCAAGGGCGAAGACCAGAGCCCGCAGGCCCCCCTGGGTAACTGGCTGACCCTCAACGGCCAGGTCTACGGCGGCGAGCTGAGCCTGGGCTGGAGCTTCAGCCAGGCGATGTTCGAGCCGGCGACCATCCAGCGCCTGGCAGATGAGTACGCCGAGGAACTCAAGGCGCTGATCGAGCATTGCAGCCAGCCGGAGCATCGTGGCGTGACGCCGTCGGACTTCCCGCTGGCGCGCCTGAACCAGCAGCAACTGGATCGCTTGCCCGTGCCGCTGGCGCAGATCGAGGACCTCTACCCGCTGTCGCCGATGCAGCAGGGCATGCTGTTCCATACCCTGTACGAGCAGCAGGGTGGCGACTACATCAACCAGCTGCGGGTGGACGTGGATGGGCTCGATCCCGAGCGCTTCCGCCAGGCCTGGCAGGCGACTGTCGAGCGCCATGACATCCTGCGCAGCGGTTTCCTCTGGCAGGGCGAACTGCCGGCGCCGATCCAGGTGGTGTACAAGCAGGTCGTGCTGGACTGTGTCGAGCATGACTGGCGTGGCCAGCCTCGACAGCAAGAGGCTCTGGATACTCTGGCCGATGCCGAGCGTCAGCGCGGTTTCGAGCTGAGCGCTGCGCCGTTGCTGCGCCTGGCCCTGGTGCGGACCGAGGAAAACCGTCATCACCTGATCTACACCAACCACCACATCCTGATGGATGGCTGGAGCAACTCGCAGTTGCTCGGCGAGGTGTTGCAACGTTATGCCGGCCAGTTGCCGAGTCATGTGCCCGGTCGCTACCGCGATTACATCGCTTGGTTGCAGCGTCAGGATGCCCAGGCCGGCGAGCGTTTCTGGAAAGAGCAACTGCTGGCCCTGGATGAGCCGACACGCCTGGCCCAGTCCATGGTCGCGGCTCCGCAGGCGTTGAGCGCCAGCGGCCACGCGGCCCATCTGCACAGCCTGGATGTGCAGCAGACCCGGCGCCTGGGCGAGTTCGCCCGCCAGCAGAAGGTCACGGTGAACACCCTGGTGCAAGCCGCCTGGCTGCTGTTGCTGCAACGCTGCACCGGGCAGGATACGGTGGTGTTTGGCGCCACGGTCTCCGGGCGTCCCGCGGAACTTAAAGGCGTGGAGCAGCAGATCGGTCTGTTTATCAACACCTTGCCAGTAGTGGCCACGCCACGTCCGGAGATGACGGCGAGCGACTGGCTGCAAGCGGTGCAAAGCCACAACCTGATATTGCGTGACTACGAACATACGCCGCTGTATGAAGTGCAGCGCTGGGCCGGGTTGGGCGCAGAAGCCCTGTTCGACAATATCCTGGTGTTCGAGAACTACCCTGTCTCGCAAGCCCTGGAGCAGGGCTCGCCCGGACAATTGCGTTTCGGTAGCGTGGGCAATCACGAACAGACCAACTACCCGCTGACCTTGCTGGTGGGCGTGGGTGAAAGCCTGTCCCTGGAGTTCAAATACGCCTTGGCGTCGTTCTCCGAGGCGGCCGTGACCCAGTTGGGCGAGTACCTGGAAAACCTGCTGCTGGGCATCATGCTCGACGCGCAACAGGCTCTGGGCGAGTTGCCGTTGCTGGGGGCCGCCGAGCAGTCGCGGATCCTCCATGAATGGAATCCACCGGCCAGCCATTTCCCGAGCGAGCGCTGTGTGCATGAGCTGATCCAGGCCCAGGCGTTGAAAACTCCGGACGCCCGAGCCGTGCTCTTTGGCGGACAGACCCTCAGCTACGAGCAGTTGAATGCCCGAGCCAATCGTCTGGCCCACAAGCTGATCGAGTCCGGCGTCGGCCCGGAAGTGCGGGTTGGCGTGGCCTTGCAACGCTCGACGGAAATGGTCGTGGCCTTGCTTGCGGTGTTGAAGACTGGCGGTGCCTATGTGCCGTTGGACCCGGATTATCCACAGGATCGCCTGGCTCATATGCTGCAAGACAGCCAGGCGCAGATTCTCCTGACCGAGAGCGCATTGCTGGAGGTCCTGCCGACCCTTGAGTCGGTGCAAACCCTGCAACTGGATGCCGACGCCGGCTGGCTCGACGGGTACTCCTCGGAGAATCCACAGGCGGTGGCGACCCCGGATAACCTGGCGTATGTGATCTACACCTCGGGTTCGACCGGCCTGCCCAAGGGCGTGGCCATCGCTCACCGCAACGTGCTGGCCCTGATCGACTGGTCGCTGCAGGTCTACAGCCCGGCGGATCTGCAAGGCGTCCTGGCTTCGACTTCGATCTGTTTCGATCTGTCGGTATGGGAGCTGTTTGTCACCCTGTCCGCGGGCGGCTACATCGTCCTGGCCCGCAATGCCCTGGAATTGCCTGAGCTGCCGGCGCGGGATCAGGTGCGCCTGATCAATACCGTACCGTCGGCCATTGCCGCTCTGCAGCGTGGCGGGCAGATTCCGGATGGCGTTCGCATCATCAACCTGGCCGGTGAGCCGCTGAAGCAGAGCCTGGTCGACAAGCTGTATGAGAACCCGGGGTTGCAGCACGTCTATGACCTGTATGGGCCTTCGGAAGACACCACTTACTCGACCTATACCCGTCGGGAAAAAGGCGGTCGGGCCAATATCGGCCGGGCCATCAGCAACACCCAGGGCTATATCCTCGGCGCGGACCTGCAAGCGGTGCCGGCTGGTCGTGCGGGAGAACTCTACCTGGCCGGTGCCGGGGTCACCCGGGGTTACCTGGCCCGCCCGGCGCTGACCGCCGAGAAGTACGTGCCCAATCCGTTCGCCACGGACGGCGGTCGCCTGTATCGCACTGGCGACCTGACGCGTTATCGCGACGACGGGGTGATCGAGTACATCGGGCGTATCGACCATCAGGTCAAGGTGCGCGGCTTCCGCATCGAGCTGGGCGAGATCGAAGCGCGACTGGTGCAACAGGAGGCGGTACGCGAAGCCTTTGTCCTGGCCCAGGATGGCGAAGCTGGCCAGCAACTGGTGGCCTACATCGTGCCAGCCGATGCCGAAGTAGCGCTCGATGCGGAGCGTCAGGCCAACCTGCGTGAGGACATCAAGGCGCGGCTCAAGGACAACCTGCCGGACTACATGGTGCCGACTTATCTGTTGTTCCTTGAGGCTTTGCCACTGACGCCGAACGGCAAGCTGGACCGCAAGGCGCTGCCGAAGGCCGATGCCAGCCAGATGCAACAGGCCTATGTCGCGCCGCAAACCGAGCTGGAGCAACAACTCGCGACGATCTGGGCCGAGGTACTGAAACTGGACCGGGTCGGCCTGACCGACAACTTCTTCGAACTGGGCGGCCATTCGCTGGATGCATTGCGACTGGTCAGTGAGATCAAGCAGGCCTTGGGGCTGGAGTTGACCCTCAACACCGTCTTCACCTCGCCCGATGTGCAGCAAATGGCCCGGTTCGCGACCACGCGCCAGGCGCCCAAGGCTGACAACATCGTCGCGCTGGGCGGAACCGGGCAGCCGGTTTTCTGTTTCCACCCGGCGGGCGGGACGGTCTATTGCTACCTCTCGCTGGCGGCGCGGCTCAAGGACCGTTATTCGGTCTACGGGGTGCTGAACGAGGCCTATCTGCACGAGGACTGGAGCGAAACCTCATGGCAGGCCATGGTGCAGCGTTATGTCGGCAATATCAGGAAGGCCCAGCCGCACGGCCCTTATCGTCTGCTGGGTTGGTCCCTGGGCGGTTCCATCGCCATGGACGCCGCCAGCGAACTGGAGGCCATGGGCGAAGAGGTCAGCTTCCTCGGACTGTTCGACCCAACCCCGCCTGAGGATGCCGCGCATCAGCAGGTCGAGTTGCAGGTACCCGCCGCGCAATTGGCCGCCGAGTCCGAATGGCGGGCAGTGATCGACAAGCTGAGCCTGCTCTATCCGGCACAGGCCGGGCTGATTGGCAGTCGCTTGAGAGACGAGGCGCAACTGTCCTGGGACAGCATCTTTGCCTGGATGGTCGCCCATACCGACCTGCCGCGGGCGGAACTGGACCGGGCGGTGACGCTGTTCAAGGCCGAGTTCGACAGCGCGCTGGTGAACGAGGTGTTCAACGACCTGCGTCGCCTGTTTGCCGCCTATAGCTACCGACCGCTGCGGGTCAGCCCGCATCTGTGGTGGTCCGCGGACTACAGCGAGGCCCAGGTCATGCGACTGGAGGAGGCCATCAGTGCCCTGGCGGGAGGCCAGCGTCCAGGCAGTTCGTTCAGGGTCGAGTCTTGCCATGAGGACATGATCGTTTCGGCGACCTTGCTCGACAGCCTCAGGGAGCGCTTCCTGGCTCTGCGTTAAGTGCCACGCCAAAGGCCCGGATCAGCGATGATCCGGGCCTTTTTCATGGCCGTCCCCGATGGGTTTCCGGCCGCCCCGCGGGGGCGCGGATGGGTCGCTGCCGGGGCCGCCTGACACTCGTCGCCGTGGCCATTGGCCCGGATTTATCCATGCATGACTTCCAGTTCCGGTCGCGAGGCCTGGCGTGGGGCGGGCTGGTTTCCCGCCGGCGTGCGCACACCGATCACTTGCAGCACCTGGGGCGGGCAGGCGTTCGGCAGCAGCTACAACAGCGGATGACGCGTGGCTGGGTTGAGCTGGAAGGGGAGCGAGG